>JAGHCS010000059.1 GCA_021160355.1 Candidatus Cloacimonadota bacterium | reverse complement strand
GAATATAATCTTACTACGTTCATTAGTCCTGACAGGTAAGCTGAAAAATGCCTGTCGTAACGGATTGGGAATAGTGAGAAATATGTTTGAGAACAACACGATCAAAGACTTGCCGCTGGCTGCTTAATCGGCGTCACTTTTTTGTATTGCACCCCAATAGATCTAAACCTTGTACAAGCTAATAAATAAATCCCGGCATTTGCTTTTATTTCAGCATTATCTTTTATCTCACATGGGTCAAACGTAGATTTTGACCCATTTCTTTGACCCCATTTCTTGCATGACCCCATTTCTTGCACATTTCTTGCATTTCTACCCCTTTCTTGCCGGGTCGTCTTGTCAGGCGTAGCTGGAAGCGTAGACTGAAGCCGAAGGCGAATTCTGGGGCCTGTCTTCCTCTTACATTGAAAGGCAAAACACTCTTGCTCATGACATGCGCTTTGTATAGAGGAAACGCCAAGTTGTCTAAACATCAAGATATTTGCTTCAAGTATAGCAACAGTTTTCTTTTGTTTATATGCTGAAATCATCCATATTCTATCCGAAATCACCTGCCTGCTCTCATCATAATACCCTACATCATTATAAGTATTCTTTGAGACCAGCATTGTTTCATGCCGTAAAGGAGAGCAAACATAAACTTCTGCGGTCCAACGTGATCTATTTACATATCCAACTTCATTTTTTTCATTCAAAAATTGCGCATGAGCAGCAACAATATCAGCGCCACTTTTAATCGCCTCCTGCACAAGCTTTTCAATAGCGTCTTCAGTATAATAGTCCTCAGCATTTAAAATAATAACATAATCTCCGGTTGCTAATGAAATTCCTTTGTTCATTCCGGCATACATTCCACTATCAGATTCAGAGATATAGTAATCAAGAGAATCTTTATATTTGTTTATTACATCTAAGGTTCCATCCTTAGATACCGCGTCAATAACGATATACTCAATGTTGTCATACGTCTGTTTAAAAACAGAAAGCATTGCCTGTTCAATGTGTTTAACACAATTATAAACAGTAGTAATGACAGTCACAAGAGGCTTTCGGGGCAATGATATTTTATATGTTCCCTGCACACGCAAACCTCCTTCGACTATACGCTTTCCAGTCATATCCGGATAACGCAAATATCTTCCACATACAGAAGGCGAATCTTCCTTTCCCGAAGCATATCCCCATATATAAGTGACGCCCAACGCTTTATAAAGACGCGTGCATTTTGGATTGTTCTTTATCAAATTTGTTTTTATTTCCGGTGTAAGGGAACCGATAAATTTTAGTTTCTCCAAATCCTCATCACTAATACTTTCAAATAATATAGCATACCCTGATAGTCGCTCTTGGGCGTGACACTCTTGCAACTCCCGGCTCGAAGAAGTTCCAATGTTCCTGAAAAACAATAATTCTTCATTTACAATTGATGCGGAGCAGTTGAAGTGATATGCTTGCGCCATCCAAAACCAGTCCGCACAAATTTTCATCTCTTCATTGTAATAGCCAATCTTATTATACACATCACTTTTAGCAAACATGGTTTCGTGTTTTAATGGGCAAATTAGATAAGCAAAATCTGTCCAGGTGGATCGACAAAGCCCACCAACCACCTTATTGCCTTTTGAATCAATATTACAGGAATGCGCCGCCACCAGATCAGTTTTAAATTCAACAGCTCTTTGAACGAGCTTTTCGATGGCGCCTTCTTTGTAATAGTCATCAGCATTTAAAATAATAACATACTCTCCGCTTGCTAATGAAACTCCTTTGTTCATTCCTGCATAAATGCCATTATCGGGTTCAGAAATATAGTAATCAAGAGAATCTTTATATTTGTTTATTACATCTAAGGTGCCGTCCTTAGATGCGGCGTCAACAACTATATACTCAATGTTGTCATACGTTTGATCAAGAACAGAAAGCATTGCCTGTTCAATGTATTTGACACAATTGAATACCGTGGTAACCACAGTTACAAGGGGCTTGTTGGGCAATGATCTCTTATATTTTCCCTGTAGACGCAAACCTCCTTCGATTATACGTTTTCCGGTCGTGTCCGGATAACGCAAATATCTTCCGCAAACAGGAGTTGAATTGTTAATTAGATTTTCTTGGCTATAAAGCAGGTATTGATTCTGTTTGGTTACAGTCATAACATACCGATTTCTATTACAAACAACTATAAGTTAATACAGAAGCTCATGTGTTTACAAAGGTGTTGTTAATTATATTTTTTTAGGAATGGAGAGCGAATTTCATCCATCTGAATCTCTGAGAAGTGTATTAATCTATATGGTGTGTATGCATACCATATGCGCATCTAAATTCATAAAACCTTTGCAGAGCCTTCACTACACTCTTAACCTGGTCTTCCCGCATTTCATAAAATAAAGGCAAACGTAATACTCTTTCACTCAAATCAATGGTATTCGGTAACTCACCAACAGTCCTGCCATACTTCCTGCCAGCGGGAGATGAGTGCAACGGCACATAATGAAAGACCGACCAGATGCTGTTTTGTTTCAAATAATCGATGAGCCGGCTGTGCTCCTCACTCTATTTTGACGAGTTCAACCTCAACAAAACTACACAGATCAGGAAATTTCTCGCTTAACCAATAAT
>JAGHCS010000136.1 GCA_021160355.1 Candidatus Cloacimonadota bacterium | reverse complement strand
TGGCATACAAGCGGTGAGATCGCAGATTGGGAACACCGTTACTCAGCTCACATGAAAAATGCAAATGTCTATGCGGAAGCTTCACGTTGGGCTAATGGCGACTACACAGAAACAACTGCGTCCTATTTGTCTGATATAGATAGGGACGGTATTGACGAGCTCATAATGTATAATGATGTGGCGTTTTATGTGTTCGAAACTATAGGCGGAAAAGCAAACTGGATCTTCATCAAAGATGGGTCCGGCAATAGTTATTCTGTTGTCGGTTCGGATGTTGCATACTGGTCTGAAACTGATGGTGATTATAATGAAAGTTCCAATAATCACGTTGCTGCTCTTTCCGAAGTATCACCCAACTATCAGCACGATCTTTATGCAATGGTTGTGAATACAGGAACTGGGGACAGCGTGCAGGCGACATTGACGAAAAATGAAGTGAGCAAAGTTGTTTTTCTTCAAACTGGTGATTCACATCTAACAGTTGAGTACAATTTTGGAAATGAGAACGGTTATGTAAAATCTGGATGGTCACCCGATCTTCTCGATCTGATATGGTCGGGAAAATCCAACCTGCAGAGAATGTGGGGTGACTGGGGAGAATATTGCGGACAGAGGAATTTATCATCAGGTGCAACGGCTGCGATAGTCGTCGGAGATGCTGGCGCAGAATTTAATACTGAGTTTGAAGGTACACTTGTCAAAGGAGACGAGATTAGAGGGCAGGGAAGCTTTGTGATCTACCTCTACGCAGGATTTACAAGCGAACCTTATGATATTAATAATAATAAAGTAGTCGAGCTGGACAACCTTGCTGATGAGCTTCAGGATACCTATGCACCGCGCATCGTGAATGGACAAGCATACCTTGTCAGTGACAATAAATTGCAAATCATATATAACGAACCTGTCGAAGAAACAAGTGCGATCAATGCAGATAACTACTACTTTGACAATTTCACAGGTTCCTACTCCATAAATAATATAAAGATGTCTCATGTGCGAAAAGTAACGATTACAATAAATGAAACCTTCCAAACCGGCGATTTCGGTGTCGTAATTGTAAGCGGTGTGTTAGATCTTCATGGTAATGTCATCGATCCCGATTATGATACCGCTACAGTCACAGAAATCATCACTCCCCATATTGTTGGCAGTATGAATGGCTGGACTCCCGGCAATCATGACTACGATCTGATACTCATGGATAATGGCGTGTGGCAAGCGGTTCTATCGCTTCCAGCTGGCAATCATGAGTACAAGATCATAGAAAGCAACAGTTGGAATGGAAATGACTGGCCCGGAGAAAATCAATCCTTTGTTCTGGGAGATGCATCTATCATAACCATTTATGCTAATTGCGGTATCATGGTTGGAGAACAGAACTATGACGAGTATGTTTTTCATAGTCCAAATCCGCCTGTGGTCGTGGGAGATTTCCTCTCTGAGATCGGGGGAACTGACTGGAATGAGCAGACAGCTCTCACTCTGATGAACGACGAGGGTATCGAAGGCGATTCTGCTGCCTTTGACGGCATTTACACCTACTTTGGCTCAATTCCGGCTGGTGAATACGAATACAAGATCGTACTTAATAATAACTGGATACAAAATACCACAGGGGAAAATCTTTTTTTGAGCTTGAATGCAAACAGTGATGTATATTTTTATTATGATATGTCACAAAATATCATTTGGGCAGAGAATGCCGGTGTGTCGGTCGATGAGCAGGAATATCCTCAAGAGGAAATCAATCTTATACTCTCTAATCCCCACCCGTCACCCTTCAAAGATCAGCTTATGATCGATTACTACGTGCGCCAGTCATCAAAAGTTACTATGGAAATTTTTAATATAAAAGGACAAAAAATTCTAACTCTTATAGATAATGAACTCAAACATGGTGCAAACTCGGTCAACTGGAATGGTTGTGATCTCAATAATAAAAAAATCCCCTCAGGAGTATATCTCATTCAATTATCCACCTCTTCTGAACTATGTACTGAGAAAGTAGTATTTTTTCATAAATGAACTGTAAATATCTTAGATAGGTAGAAGTGGAATGTTAAATTCCTTGAAAGGTTTATGATGTGTTTATGCTAACCCAAAAAAAATTAAGGAGAATTAAGATGAAAAAAATTAGTATTTTAATATTATTACTGGCATTAAGCGTATCAATACTCAGTGCCGGTTCAAGTATTGTTGGCGATATGAATTCGTGGAATCCGGCAGATCCTGCCTATGATCTATCGTTAAATGCCAATGGTGTATGGGAGTTAACAAAAACATTGGCCGCAGCTTATTATGAATATAAAGTAGTAGAGGGAGATGCTTGGACTGATCCTAACTGGCCTGCGAACCAACCACTTAATTTATCAGAGGAAACATCAGTATCATGGAAAGCAAACTTAGATGATGATTTAGTATTTGATTCAGAACATCCTCCTATTGTTGCAGGATCTTTCCAGTCAGAGATCGGTGGAACAGACTGGGATCAAACTTCAACAACAACAAGAATGGTAGATGACGGAACAAATGGAGACGTTACTGCTGGTGATGATATCTATACATATCAAGTTGTGATACCTACAGGAAGCTATGAATGTAAAGTAGTACTTAATAATAATTGGGATCAAAGTACAGGAGGCAATCTTCCATTTAACTCGGACGGAACAACTGCTTCAACTTTTACTTACGATATGTCTAATAATACTACAACTGTCCCATCTGGTGGGCTTTCTCAGGAAGTGACCGTAACATTCCAAGTGTATCTTGGATATGAAACTGCTGGAACTTATGCAGGTGGTGTATCAGTTCAGGGTAGTATAGCACCTCTTGATTGGACTGGTGGGTCAACATTACTTACAGATGTTGATGTTGACATGATCTATACTGGTGATGTAATTTTCCCAATTGGATCAAATCCAAACTTAGAATTCAAATTTACCAAGAGTGCCGATGGTGCAACCTGGGATTGGGAAGTATATACAGGTAATAGAACACTCACAATTGATGATTCTTCTCCTACACAAATTATCGATCCTCCCCTGATATTCAGCCAGGAAGGAACTCTTCCCGTCGAGCTCTCTGCTTTTACTGCAGTGTACATGAATGAATTTGTCAATGTTTCCTGGCAGACCGCTACAGAGACAGATGTGATAGGGTATAATATTTTCCGTTCCGAAGAGGATGATTTCTCAACTGTTCAAAAAGTGAACACTTCGATCATTCCTGGTCACGGCACCACAACCACACCTCAATCTTATGAATTCACAGACGTCACTGCCGATCCTTATTACACAACTTATTATTATTGGCTCGAAGTAGTGAACTTTGGTGGAACCAACAATATTTACGGTTCGATCGAATTTGAACCTGTCGACGTTGACCAGAATGGTGAGATGAATATCATTACCTCAAACCTGCTTCCGAGTTTTCCGAATCCAGTAAAAATGGGACAGTCTGTCTCATTCAGCTTCTGTCTTGGCGGAATGGAAGGAACCGTTCGTCCAGTGCAGTTGAATATCTACAATGTGCTCGGGCAGCGTGTCGCAGAAGTAATAAATGAAGATCGTGTGGTGAATAATTACACTGTTGAGTGGAATACCGAGGATTTCGGACGCGGTATCTATTTCTATCAGCTTAAGACCGAAGATTTCCAGGAAACCAAGAAGTTAATGATCGACTGATGATTATAGAATATGACCTGGCTGCCACATTCAGTGGTAGCCGGGTGTATCATTCAACGACCAAGATGCTTAAAATTTATTCATCCCAACCTAAAACACATTGTCATTCTGAGCAAAATGAAATGACGCGAAGAATCTATTCACTCAAAACGAGCTCACGTCTTAAGAAGTTATTCATGTTTATAATAAATAGATTCTTCACTGCGTTCAGAATGACAACGCCCTTTAACCTGAGAGAGATGCGCTTTACTTTATACAACGCATCTGAAAAGCTTGTGTGATAATGGTCTATACAAAGAACTACTATGTATACATAATGACGAATCATTCCGGGACACTGTACACTGGAGTAACCAACAATCTTGAAAGAAGAGTCTACCAGCATAAGCATAAAACGGTTAAGGGATTCACTCAAAAATACAATATTACACAACTGGCATATTTTGAACATACTCATGATATTGGAGCTACAATCCTCAGAGAAAAACAGATCAAAGGTTGGTTGCGCGAAAAGAAAATCAATTTGATTGAAAGCATTAATCCCGAATGGAGTGACCTTAGCAAAGGTTGGTTCGATGAATAATAAGAATTGTCATTCTGAGTGGAGCGTAGCGAAACGAAGAATCTCCCGGGATGTTGATTTTTCAAGAATAGGAAGATCCTTCGTCGTTCCGATGAATCGGAACTCCTCGAGGATGACAACAATAAGTATATTTGTCATTCTGAATGAAGCTAAGCGGAATGAAGAATCTCACAGAAAGTTGATTGCCAAAAAAGG
>JAGHCS010000190.1 GCA_021160355.1 Candidatus Cloacimonadota bacterium | reverse complement strand
TCTTTATACAGTTTATTAACATTTTCTTTGATTTCAGCGAGTTTTTTTTCTAATTTTTCAGTTTGCTCTTTTTGGAAGATAAGGGATTCTTTTGCATCTTCGAGTTTTTTATATTCTTGATCAAGCACATCTGATCCGGATTCTTTTTGCAGTTTTATTACTTTAATGCGTTCCTGATTATCTTCAAGTTTATTTTTATTATTTGTGATTTGTTGTTTATTTAAAAGAATTTGTTTTTCAAAGGAATTTATCGCATCTTCAATCTCACGCTGCTTTGCTTGTTCATCTTTCAGCTTGTCTTCAATCGTAAGATGTTCCCGCTCTTTTTTTGTATATTCAGCTTCACTTTGTGTGAGTTCCTTATTGTTCAATGTGATCTTTTTTTCAAGCTCGAGGAATTTTTCATTCATAGGAGCAAGCTGCTTATGCATTTTGAAAAACTCGACCCCTGCAACTTGTATCTTAAGTGTATTTATAGAATTATTTATATTTTGATAACGTTTTGCCTTCCCGACTTGATGGCGGAGTGAGCCGACCTGGTATTTCACTTCGGAGATTATGTCATCCAGGCGAATAAGATCATTCTCCACAGAATTTAGTTTATTCTCACATGTGCGCTGGCTCTGATTATACTTCATTATACCAGCAGCTTCTTCAAATAGATAACGTTTTTCTTCATCCGAGCTGTTGAGTAGATCGTCGATCATTTTTTGTTCGATGAAAGAATATGCTCTGCGTCCCATACCCGTGTCATAAAAGAGATTAAGAATGTCTTTCAGGCGGCAGGATTGCCCATTGATCATATACTCGCTTTCACCATCTATATAGAGTTTTCGTGTTATTTTTACTTCTTCATATTCAACTGGAAGAATTTTTTTATCATTTTCGATTATGATCGAAACCTCAGTAAAACTGTGTGCAGTTCGTTTCCTTGTTCCCTTAAAAATGACATCGCGCATGGTTCCACCGCGAAGTCTTCGGGCATTCTGCTCACCCAAAACCCAGTGAATCGCATCGGAAATATTTGATTTTCCACATCCGTTAGGACCGACAATACCTGTCAGTCCTTTAGAAAAACTAAATTTTATTGGTTCGCCAAAGGATTTGAATCCGATAATTTCAAGCTGAGATAATTTCAATGAAACTCCTTATCACTAATCTAAAAACCTGTTTCCAGTCCAAAATGCACTGTTCCTTGTAAAGGATTTGTCCAGATGCCGTCCTGATAACCAATTCCGTAATCTATATTGATAATACCGATCTTGCTTTTGAGACGAACACCCAAACCAACGCCGATCAAGCTTTTATATTCTTTACAATAGCTATAATCAACAAACATAAATGCACGTGAATCACGTGATAGCAGGTATCTGTATTCAAAACTGATGATGCCGAATTTCGCAGCAGTGAATTGATTGTCAACAAATCCTCTTAAGCTTTCATATCCTCCGAAAGAGTATTTATCATAATTTGAAAGGGTGTCATTTTTTGTAAAGATGAGTTTGGTGAGACCCTTTAAAAAAAATACATTATAATAATTCAATGGAATTATGACTTCTATCTCTTCCGAAATGATCTGATCGTAGGATTTTTTCGAGCGCCACCGTATCGTATAGTTAGTTGAATTTTTATATCCTTTTCTTGGATTGATCGGATAGTCGAGTTTGTTGATCTCGAGAATCGCACCCACTCCATTTCTGTCTATGCTGACTGTGTCTTCAATAGAGCTGCTGTAAGTATATTGTAATCCGATCCTGCTGTAATTTTTCATGGTGAAAAAGGATGCGACCCGAAGGTCGGTGTTGACATAGGTTGTATCCACAGTTTTTCTTCGGAGGGAGCCCTCTGCTGAGATCTGTTGAGCAAGAATGAATGGTTCGCGGTAAGATATATAAAATTCTGATGATTTTGAAGTGAGCTTATTCCATTTGAACTGTACTTCTCTATCGGTCCCGAGAATATTGAGGAAGGAAAAATCAATAAATCCGGTTAAACGCTCTGCAAATGGGATATCCTTTTTTGAAGAAGCCAGCCCGAGCACACCCTGGAAATGACTCATGCTTTTCTCTTTGATGGTGACCATTATCTGCCAGTTATTTACGGGTATGATCTCAACAGATTCGATATATTTTTTTTGAAGTAAATTCTTTCTTGCCCGCTCTATCTTTCTGGAATCATATATCTCATTATCCTGAAAGTTCAAAAGAAGTTCGAGGGTTTTTTCTTTGGTGACAGTGTTACCTTTAAAGATAATATCAGAAATACGCACGAGTTCGTTTTCCTTGATATTGTAATTGAGAAACAGAGAGTCCTCAACAATTTTTAAGCTGTCTAATGACACTTTGCAAAATGGATAGCCCTTCTCGGAATATATGGTTCCGATCATTTTCATGTCATAGTTTGCTTTTTGAATGCTGAAAGGGGAATTTTTGTGCATTGAAAGATATGTTCTTAATTTTTCCTGAGAAAAATATTTATTTCCTTTGAACGTAATGTCTTTAATAAGAAGTCGATGCCCCTCATCAATGCCCAGTTTGATCGAGACACCTTTTCCATCTTGAGAGGGTATTACTTCTGGAGTAGATATCTTTGTGAGATAGAATCCTCGGGAGAAATAAAGCTGGAGTATATTTTCGATGTTGCGATTCAGTTTCTCGTAGGAGAATTCCTCTTCCGGATGAAGTCCAAGGGCTTGTATGATCTCGGT
>JAGHCS010000021.1 GCA_021160355.1 Candidatus Cloacimonadota bacterium | reverse complement strand
CAGCAAGTGTTGATAAAAAAAGCAGTTTCTCTAAAAGTAATTTTCCACATCATAAATCCAGCAAAATCTTTATTCGTACACCTATCAGAAAATTGCGACATAATTTTTGGGGGTATGTCTGTATTAAAAAAAGGATTTATTAAATTTTACTAAATGGAATGCCAAAAATAATATCGGATATTCACCATACTATTTTAATGAGAAGAGTTTTATTAATTTAGTTGAAAGGTATAATAATTCCAAAAGAACTGCCGCGATTTATAATTCTCTGTGCTCTCTGTGGTTTTTACTCAATTAAACATACTCTCTAAATCCAAAACATTTGACATAAAAATCCTATGCTAAGAAATCACTTCAGAAATAATTAATTAGGAGCCCCAATGAAAAAATCGGACACTAATCCCTTTTTCAAGAGTTATAATACCCCTTATGACACTATCCCTTTTGATAAAATCAAAATAGAACATTACATGCCTGCAATAGAGGAAGGTTTGAAGGTAGCCCGAGAAAATATTAAAGCGATCAAGGACAATAAAACAGCACCGGATTTTGATAATACAATACTGACACTACAGACCAGCGGCGAGTTGCTGGATGAAGTGACTACTGTATATTTCAATCTTTATGGTGCAGAATCCAATGATGAATTTAAGGCACTTGCCCAAAAGATATCACCAATGCTTGCAGAATTTCGAAATCAGATAATGACCGATTCCGAACTGTTTAAAAGAGTAGAAAGGATTTATAAAAACCAGGAAGGTCTCAATGCTGAACAGAAGCGATTGGTTGAATATTATTATAAGCAATTTATTCGTAACGGTGCGAATCTATCACAAGAAGATAAGAAGAAATTAGAGAAAATTGATAAAGAGCTTTCCACATTGAGTCCCAAATTTTCGCAGAATGTGCTTAAATCCACAAATGCATTTGAACTTCATATTACTGATGAAAAGGAAATTGATGGTTTGCCGGAAGGATCAAAGGAAGCAGCAGCTTTCGCAGCAAAGAAGAAGGGCAAGGATGGGGGCTGGTTGTTCACTTTGCAGATTCCAAGTGTTCTTCCAATTTTCAAATACGCAAAAAATCGCAAACTCCGTGAGAAGATAAATAGAGCATACGGAGCACGCGCATTTAAAGACGAATTTGATAACCGAGAAATTCTCTTGAGGATTGCGCAGCTTCGTCAGGAGCGCGCAGAACTTCTTGGCTACAAAACCCATGCTCAATATGTGCTCGAAGAGCGTATGGCAGAAACCCCTGAAACCGTTGAAGGTTTTCTTGAGAGAGTGTATTCTGTTGCATTTCCCGCTGCCAAAAAGGAAGTTGAAGAAATCAAAAAATTGGCAAAGGAAACGGATAACATTGTCGATTTCCAAACCTGGGACAGCGCATATTATTCCGAAAAGTTAAAGAAGATCAAATATAACTATGATGAAGAAGAACTCCGTCCATACTTCAAGGTGGAGAATGTAATTGATGGATTATTCCAAGTTGCAGAAAAATTATACGGTATTACATTCAAAGAGCTCAATGGAATACCGGTGTATCATCATGAAGTAAAGGTGTTTGAGGTGGACGATAAGGACGGTTCACATCTTGGTTTATTGTATATGGACCTTTTCCCGAGAGAAACCAAAAGAAACGGTGCATGGATGACCAATTTCAAGACACAAGGTTTTTCTCATGGAGAAATCCGCAGACCTCATGTGGGCATTGTTGCAAATCTTACACCATCTACAGATAAAAAACCCTCACTCCTCGAATTATCAGAAGTACAGACAGTATTCCATGAATTTGGTCATGCGTTACATGGACTGCTCTCTGATTGCACTTATCAGACGCTTGCAAGCCCGAATGTATACTGGGATTTTGTAGAACTTCCTTCACAGATCATGGAGAATTGGACGCTTGAGAAAGAAGCACTCGATATGTTTGCAAAGAATTATAAAACCGGTGAAAAAATGCCGGATGAACTCATCAAAAAAGTAAAAAATGCAGAAAATTTCAATAAAGGAATGGCTAATATCCGTCAGCTCTCTTTTGGCTTTCTTGATATGGCTTGGCACGCTCAAGATCCAAGAAAAATAGATGATGTTGCAGCATTTGAAGAAAAGATCTTTGATAAAACAAGATTATATCCTAAAGTTGATGGAACAAATTCCTCATGCAGTTTCGGGCATATCTTTGCTGGCGGATATTCTTCAGGTTACTATTCCTATAAATGGGCAGAAGTGCTCGAAGCAGACTCATTCGAACTTTTCAAGGAAAAAGGCATTTTCAATCAGGACATAGCTGATTCATTCCGTAAGAACATTCTCGCAAAAGGTAATACTGCGCATCCCATGGAACTGTATGTGAAATTCCGTGGACGCGAACCCGATCCTGATGCAATGCTAAAAAGAGACGGATTGTTGAAGTAATTAGAAAAATAAAATCAACCACGAATTAGCTCGAACTGGCACGAAAAATAGAAAATGGATTTGAAGAACGAGTAAAAAATCCTGCGAATGGTTGACTCAGTCATCCTTCGCAATTGTTTCAAATCCTATTGTATCTCCAAGCTGAAGCACGGGGAAACTTATGTCCTCTGAAAACAACTCAATCGAACTTAACGTCCGTATGAGGTTGAGTTAAGAAAGATCAGTTTAGATTTATATTTTCGAATTATTAAAATTTCAGTAGTTTTATTTAAATTTTTCAACTCAAAATTAAAACAACAATTTATTCTAAACTCAATCGTGTAAGCAATATATGCGTTCCCAAAGAGGGCTTTGGGAACGAGAATGTAGGTGGGCTTTGGGAACGAGAATGTAATTGGGCTTTGGGAATGAGAATGTAAGTGGGCTTGGGGAATGAGAATGTAAGTGGGCTTTGGGAACTTGTGATGGGATTTACTTTACATCTTGAGATAAGTCGAAGAGCAGGTTTTTAGTGTGTTAGGTAATTTACACTCCTAAAAAATTAAATATATTAAAAACCGACCCGGTTTATTCCAGGTCGGTTTCTTTTTTGAGAAATATTTGTTATTTATGATGTACAGGGATGTTGTGTTTCGTATGATGAATAGCTGATGTGATCGCAGAAGTGATAACGATTACCGCACCAAATACTGTCAGGAGCGTGGGGATTTGATGCCATACTATCCAATCAATAAAACCAGAGAAAATCACTGCAAGGTAGATGAATGGCGAGATCGTAGTCGTCGAAGCATATTTTACAGCGAGGATGAGTAAAAGTTGGAATACAGCATAAAATATACCCGATAAAGCCAGGTAGAGCCAGATGATACCTGTCGGACTAGTCCAAGTGGGAATTGCCCACAAACCCATCACGACAGTTGAAAAAGCAAGAAAGTAAAACATGACCATTTTCACGGACTCATCTCTGTCATCCAGAAGCTTGATTATCACAGTGGAAAGACCGGAGAGGAATCCCGAGAACAGAGCGATCAGATCACCGGGATTAATTGCTCCTTTCCCGGGATGTAAAACCATTGTGACACCAATAAAACCAATGATCATCACACAAAACATTTTCAGTGTGATCTTTTTCCGAAATACAAAAAAAGCTATGATAGGTATGAAGATCGGGGTCGTGTTTTGGAGGAGGGTTGCATTAACGAGGGGAATGAGCTTCACTGCAACAAAATAAAAATACATCGAAAATAATCCGACCACTACTCTTCCCAAAATCAGAAGTGGATTCTTGGGTCTGAAGCTGACCTTCTTGCCATGTAAAACCCAGGGTAATACTATAATGAGGGCAACGAGATTCTGGAAGAACATGATCTCGTGAACTTCCAAACCTTCATTTGAGCATGCTTTGATAAAAGCGGACATAATTGCAAATCCGAGAAATGCAATTATTACAAGGATTATCCCTTTTGCGGGATTAAGATTTTTTTCAACAGCGACCATGTGTGCTCCTGCTCGCTAATTAATTGGAATGAGAATGAACATTTCTGAGGTGTCACCTTCAGGATTGAAACGCTCATCATAGAGTTCTAATTCATTGCCAGTTCCGCTTTCATAGCCACTTTGGGGTAACCACCCACCATAAATATATGTATAGGTTTGATTGAGATTATCTAGAGAACCATAATGAGTGAATTTTGCATATTTTGATGCAGGAGCAACATGTACGACCATTCCCTCTGGAACTACATCAGTACTTGTTACTTCGTAACCGGCAAAATAAGTGAAAGAGAATGAGTCGCCAGCAT
>JAGHCS010000176.1 GCA_021160355.1 Candidatus Cloacimonadota bacterium | reverse complement strand
TGAGAATATTTGCCAGTTCAGCAGAATTACTGAATGACATTCTTCCAACAGACACATCCGGCAATAGATCATCTTCCCCTATTTCGCCCCAAAGATTGTCTCCATCATCATTCCATGTTCCGTCAAGTGCTGAATAATAGAAATCAGCAGGAATATCATCATCAGTATATACAGAAGATGACTGCACTTCGCAGAAAAAACCACGATGCGGAATATGCTCATCATCTCCGCCAAGTATCACATAAAGGTTTCCGTTATTTTGATATTCTTGAATAATATAGTTTCTTATCTTTTGCTGGAGGTCAACACCGATCATAGAAGTAGCAATCGTTTGTGTTGTAACAATCTCAGTTCTTAAACCCTGTGTTAGATACATATCGATCAAAGCTGAGAAATCGTTCATAAATGCTTCAGGTGTGATAAGCAAAATTTCATACCCTCCGTCACGCTGGATGCGTTGATATGAAGAAAACATCTCATCATTCTGTGCAAGCTGTTTCAGAGTATTTATTTTCGAATCGGAAATATAAGCCGGTATTGCAACATACGCTTCATTTTTCTCATGTTTTGTGTGGATTCTTACTGTAATGCTTTTATAATATGAAATACTTTTTTCTTTCGGGATATATTCCACAGGAGTTATTGTTGTAAAAGCAAATCCATAGCCATTTAAATAATGAGTTGAAAGCATCCCATGTATGGATTCAGGATAGGGTTTTGCTTCATTATAGATATCCTGATTTATCACAAATTCACCTGATGAACCTTTTGAATAGGGCTGTACATGCTGCATTGGATAAAGTTCATAATTTCCAGGAATTGCAGTTTTGTTTTCCGGAATTACTTCAATTTGATATGCTTCCTGTCCGAAAGGTAGAAGCAATGAAACTGCATAATACGGAATAGAGGGATTTCCAGCCGGTGCAGATTGTAGTGTTGATTCAAATGATATAAGCTGATATTGTGCATCTATTTCGGCAAAATGGGGATCATCGAAATAGTAAGTTTTTTCAATAACATCTGTAAAAGCTGTAGAACATGCGAATAGAACTATGGTGAAGATCAAAAACTTTTTCATTATAAAAACTCCGTAAATTTATTTACTTTTTTATTTGCCACGAAAGCCCTAAGTCACAAAGAATAAAATAACCAAATCCTTTAAGAAGACCTTCTTGTCTTTGTGGCATTTTTATACAATATTTATCTAATAAGAATACACTTTCTACTTTCAATAGTTGCATTATCGAGCATCAGTCTGTAGAAATAGATACCGGAACTTACTGCTTTATTTTGATCGTCAAGTCCATTCCAGGTTGTGGAATATACACCGGGTATCATTCTTTCATTGACCAGAGTGGCAACACGTTCTCCTTTAATATTGAATATCTCTACTTTAACTTGAGCTGCCTTATGCACATGATAATTGATCTCAGTTCCACCGCTGGAAAATCCGGATATATGGAACGGATTAGGATAATTTTGCTCAATTTTACTTACAAGGGGAACAGGTTCATTTCCTACAGCTACAACGTATTGAAGTGTATATTCGAAACTTGTAGTTTCATCATCAATTGTAATCGTCTCATCAATCGTTTCAAATCCATCTTTTTCTGCGATGAGATGATAATCCGTTTTGAACACATCCGTATAAGTCAAGATTCCATCTGTATGTGTTGTGTCTTCAAAGACTTGTGTATAAATTGTATCCAATCCAGTTAGTGTGAAATGTATTCCACCCGGTTCCAGTCCGTTAGATAGCGTAAATGCAAATTGTACATCTACAAAACGGAATATCGGCACAATTTCAGATTGAGTCATTTCACTTTGCGTGAATTCGTACACTGCTTTCACGCCGTATTTATACTCACCATCTGATTGATTGAACAAATTATCCGTATACGTTGTGTCGGGCAATCCTTCCTGTATAATTATCCAACTGCCCGAATCAACTTGACGGGCAAGTGTGTAGGATTGGAAAAACTTCGTTTCGGTATATTGGGATACACTATTCCACAAAACTGTTGCACGATAATCCTCTGAAAGCTCAACCCATATTTCATCAGGTGCTTCTGTATATTCGAGGGTTGGATTTACTGGTGTAGTTTGATCAAGCAACACTTCAATATCTTCGACGTAACTATCATACCCGGAGCATGTTGCTTCAAATATGTAGTTTCCTATAGGAACAAGTACTTCAAAATATCCTGATGCATTTGGATGAAGAGTTATACTCCCGATATTAATAGTAACTTCATCCATTGTTGCTGAACCACCAAGCAATGTTACATTTCCAAGCACGGTACCTTGATCAATATTGCCCACTGTTAAATACACAGGTATTACTAATTGGTTGAGATTCGGATCATTTGTGGTGAGATATAGATCACACTGGTAGTTCTGTCCATTTTCCAGATCATCCGTATCCACTATGATATCAATGGTCTGGGCATCATTTTGAAAAATTATTCCACTTAACGGATCGACAGTAAGCCAATCTATCACCCTATAAAACTCAACAGCTAGGTTGTTTTGCAGATAGCTGTCATTATACACGACTTCCAGACCAATTGAACCCGTTGAATTCTGGATACCGACAGTACAGGATGAAAGAGCTCCACTCAATGAGCGATACTGATATTTGATTGTATTATCACTTGAGAGAATTATTTGAAAATCATATGTGCCGTTTGTATTTCCTGGATAATGTATGACATGGTCAAACCAAATTATCAAATTCTCAGCACCATCTGAATAATAATAAACATCTCCTCCCTGCAGAGGATCAAGATCATCCCAGAATCCGAAGATGGCTGGTTTTGGTGCATCGTTTCGAGGGATTGAATAATTATGATAATCGTCCCAATCATCTCCGAACCCAATCCAGCCGTTCGGACTGATAATGAATTCATTGTAGGTTTCTCCGTAAAAATCAAAGTCAAAACCAATATTAAAAGGACCAGATGCGACATCATTATGAGAAAAACTTACTTCAGTTCCAATACCGCTTATATCTATCCAATCATAATTGGGCCCACCAGGTTCATTTGAATCTGTCCACACATAGCCATAGCTGTCCGGACCACCCCCATCACGATCATCATTATACACTTTTTCGATTGAATATATAAGATTGGACTCTCCAGTATTTGTGATATTAAGGACATCCGAACTAGTTTGCCCAACATCAAGATCAAAGTAGAATTCCAGAGGAGAAACACCTGCGATAGGTGAATCAAGAATTTGTGAACCGCGTGTTGTAAACAAAATTGCAGATTCATTGCTCAGCGTTTTCGCAGCTGTAGGATATTGATTGCGAAAGCTGTATTGCAGACCAACTTTTCCCGTGTGATCTTCCAGACCAATCGTTGCATATTCTCCATGTTGAATATAGCCACCGGAATAATAGCCTGCATTTACATTATTGAAAACCTTGTATTGTACTAATATCTCAGAATCTCCAGTCGGGGTTGGGTAGTAAGTAGGATCAAAGATAATAACTTCGAAAGTTTCTTCTGCATTATTATAATCATTTCTCGAATGAGACCATTCTACAACAAAATAGTGTGAGCTGCTGTCATATTTATAACATATATTTCCACTCGAAGATGTTTTCAGATCATCCCAAAAAGCTGCGATCATTGGTGAAGGTCCTAACAGTTCAGGAATCGGTCTATTCATAAAAGCAAATTCTTCGCTTCCACCAGGGGCAAGCCATCCATTCGTACATACTGTGATATAGTGATAAAAACGTCCATAGAATGTCATGTTAAATGGAATTTCAATCGTTTCGATATCACCATCATCTCCATTATCATATAGGTTTAAGATCGTACCGTTCCCCCCCAAATCCGGATCAATCTCTACCCATGAGTAGAAAGGAGCAATGCTATAATCAGAATCTCCATCATCATAACAATAATAACCATATTGATCTGGTCCTAATGGATCCCCAACATCAACGATTCCGACTTCAAGTGTAACGATAACATTATCATCATATCCATCAACATTCGATAAATGAAGAGGTAATTGAAACTGAGTACCCGGTATGATCTGAGTATCTGCAGCAACTTGAAAAGTATTTGCATTATTTGCAGCTATATTATTCGCATTTATCAAACCCCAATATCCAAGACTGTCATCAATTACTATATTATCATCATCGCTATGAAGAATTCCATCGACAGCATATGCAGTTACTGTTCCGGAATTTCTTAGTGTAATAATTGCTTGTGCCGTTTCACCAGGACTTAATATACCATCATTTCCATCGATAATTGCACACTCTACAAAATCAAGATTCGCACCATCAACGGGTATTGAAAACCATTCTTTCCACTCGTTTGAAGCACTATCCGTAATGATGAGTTCAAATGATATTTCAGTTCCTCCAAGAACATCAGCATCAACAGAAAAGTCAAAATCATCTGCGCAAAGCACAGTCTGGTTAGATAGAATAGTTCCGTAATCCTCAGTACCATCTGTGATAGTAATTCCAGGAGTGTTTGTAGTAAGTGTTGCAGTAACACTATGAAGATCATTCGTTCCATGATTTTTCAAACTGATAATCAATTCTATGTCTTCTCCCGGATTTACAAGTGCGTTATTATTACCGGAAGAAGTCCCTGTATTATCATCATCTACAACTATATGACAAACACTTGCAAAACTATTTGCCTGAGCAATACTAAATTCAGAAATATAAGGAATATGGTCATGTTTCGTAACAGTTACAGTTACATCATCAAGAATAGATGTGTTAATTGGTAAAATTACTTTACCATTTGCATCGGTATAACCGCTTTCAAAGATATTATCACCCTGCTGATAAATCGTGACCCATGCACCCTCAAGCGCAAAACCATGAATATTCTTTACAGTAATCTCGATAGTATTCGTTCCGACCGGGACAGTGGAGGGATGGGTAACACTCAACTGAATAGGTACACCTGTCCATAATTCCATGCCGGGATCACCCATAAGATTATTCCAATAAGAAAACTTATCAACCCAGTTATTAGGATTTGTAGGATAACTATTAAATAAGCTGATTTTAGATCTGACTAATGCACCACCTGGGTTAAATATTTTATCTCGAAATACGCCGTTAAAAACACCCGCTGAGATAGTATTATTAAAACATGTATGGGTACTGAGCGTTGCAGTGCCGATTGCAGCAATTGCACCTTTTGGAGTTGATGGAGAACCAACTTTCAAAAAATATTCAGAACGTCCGGTTGTTCCTTGAAAATCACCTGTTCCACATGTTGGAATAACTACAAATGGAAGAAGATAACCGTTTGAGAGATTTGATATGTTATTATTACCCCATTGGCTCATGCCGTAATACCCACGGTAATGAAAATAACTTACACCATTATTGATAGAGTTTGCGATCCCTGAAACAAATGGATTTGAATAGATTTCATCAAATACGTAGCCGTGTGAATATTCAAGCATTACCTCTTTAACAAACTTGCATGTAGAGATGCATGAAGGTCCTGAAGAAGAAGGGTCACCAACGAGTAATGCCTTCTTATACCAATCTGTATTTGCCATATAAGGAGTTTTTTCATAGTTCAGTATTTTTGATATAATTGTTTGAAATTCGAGAATTGAGTTAAATGAGAGTCTTCCAATAATAACATCAGCCAGGATGTCACCACCTTCCAGCAATGCATAATACTGGTCACCTTCCCCAGAATAGTATCCAGTTGGAATATTATAAGAACCATCAGCATCACCTACAAGACAAACGAATTCCGGAGGATATGCCCAAGTATTATAAGCATTCTGTATAAAAGTTTTTATTGCTGAGGAACTCGAACCCGTATGCGCAAGATCAGTAGTCTCAACATGGAATCCCTTTTGATGTTTCCATTCGGTAATTAAGGAAAGATAAGTTAAAACTGTATTATCGGTTGGATAGATAAATAAATAGGAGGGTTCCTGGTACTCAACATCTCTGAAAAGCTCGTCATAGTTCAGAACCATTGATTTATAAATGGGTTCAAAAGCACGTGAAATTTTTCTTTGTGAAAACTTCTCGTTTGCTCCACCAGTGCCTGATGTTGTTACGCGTATATCAGCATTTTTTATGATTCTCAGTTCTTTTGTTTCGGGGAAATATTGGAATGGTTGGATAGTCACGCGGACAAGGCGAAGATCCCGCAAAATCTGAGGTTCTGAAACAGTAATAATTTCTGAAGGAAAGGGTTTATTCCCATTGTAGACTTTTTCATTCCTAAGGAAATTTTCAACCGTCCTGGAATCTCCCTGATATGGATAAATCTCAACATTTGAAAGAACCTCTTCATAGATATTTGTAATTTCATAACTTACTGAACCTTGAGAAGGAATAGCAATTAACCTGCTGATGACAGGAAGATCTGGATATCCTTCGAGCACTAATGCTCCTTCGGACGGGAGAGTGATTTTAGTGTATTTCACATTCTTTTCATACAGTGGGGTCTGCTCAAACTCTGGAAGTTTAAAGCTAAGTTCGGATACACGCAAATCGGAAAATTGACATTTCAACACATTTTCGTCTTGAGAAATAGCCACAGGATCAGTAATTAAGGCATAAACAGTTGAAAAACTTAAAAAACATAAAACAAACACTATAAGAATTTTTTTCATTTTTATCCTTGTTATTTATTTATCATTAATTATTATCATACGATATACACCCTCGCGTGTTGCAACAAAAACTTCCCCATTATCCATATCTACATCATATGTGTAGCCGATATCCGAATCATCCCATCGGTCGGCAAATTCCGGTCTTGCTCTGTCTTTTATATCAAACAAGTACACTCCCCCGCCACCGGAAGCAACAACGAGATAATCCCCCTCTACATCTATTCTTTGAGCATATCCGGAAGTATCATAACTGTAAACCAGCTCCGGTTGAGTAATGTCTGAAATATCAATGAC
>JAGHCS010000018.1 GCA_021160355.1 Candidatus Cloacimonadota bacterium | reverse complement strand
GCATTATCATTGGCAGGAACAGTGTTTTGAGGAACATATTCGAGATCAGCGCTGTCTATCTTTATTCCTTGTTGTTCCAGACCATGAACGACATTGTATAATTCTTTTGAATTAGTAGTTATGATGAAGAATTCGTCTTCTTCTGAGAAATCTTCAGCGCCTGCATCGAGAGCGATCATCATGAGTTCGTCTTCATTATATTCTTCTTTTATCACGAGAATAGTACCGGATTGAGTGAAATTCCAGGAAACCGAGCCCTTTTCTGCCAAACTCCCATTATGCTTGGTAAGTATGTGACGGATCTCAGCTACAGATCGCTGCTTATTATCTGTAACGGCTTCAATGAGCATTGCTACGCCGCCGGGAGCATATCCTTCATACATGATGTGTTCATAGTTGACGCCCTCAAGCTCACCGGTTCCCTTTTTTATTGCACGTTCAATATTATCCTTTGGCATATTTTCGGAAGTTGCCTTATTGACGGCATTTCGAAGCGCCGGATTCATTTCGGTATCTCCCCCGCCATCTCGTGCTGCGACAATAATTTCGCGGATTATCTTCGTGAAGACCTTTCCGCGTTTGGCATCTTCCTTTGCCTTTTTATGCTTTATTGAACTCCATTTATTATGTCCGGACATTATACCTCCGTCAATTGACTGATATTACTATTCATCTTCCTTTTTGCTCTTTTCAATGACTTTTTGGGCTTGATCATTCGGAAGCTTTTGATAATAGGCAAATTGTTGTGTGAAATAACCACGTCCTTGAGTGATTGATTTCAATGAAGTATAATAGGAGTACAATTCCGAAAGAGGAATTTCCGCATTAAGTATCTGTTTGTTGTCTTCCTGTGACATACCGAGAATTTTGCCTCTTCTGCTGCTGATATCACCCATAACGTCACCCATATATTCTGTAGGAACGACTATCTGTACTTTATGAATTGGCTCGAGCAGGATGGGATTTGCCAGAGCAAAACCATCTTTTAATGCGTGGGATGCAGCGATCTTGAATGCCATTTCTGAGGAATCAACATCGTGGTAAGAACCATAATAAAGTTCAACTTGGATATCGACGACAGGATAACCTGCAAGAATGCCGTCTTTCATGGTTTCTACAAGACCTTTTTCAACTGCCGGGATATATTTACTTGGGATCACACCGCCAACAATTGAATTAACAAATTCGAATCCGGCTCCAAGTTCTGTCGGTGAAATTCTTACGTACACTTCACCATACTGTCCATGTCCGCCGCTCTGTTTTTTATGTTTGTATTTCACATCCGATTTACCGGTTACAGTTTCTTTATAAGGTATTTTCGGATCAGTAAGATTTGCTTCAACATTGTATTTGTCCTTCAGACGTTTTTGCACAATACCGATCTGGATCTCTCCCTGTCCGGAAAGAATATTCTGATTAGTTTCAATATTCATTTCTGTTCTTATTGTAGGATCTTCGTCAGTGATCTTATTAAGTGCGGGACCGATCCTGTCTTCATCAGATTGGCTGACTGCCCGGATCGCTTTCCAATATACAGGTTCGGGATAATGCAGGGGTTTAACTACGAGATTTTCTCCCTTTTCCGTAATAGTATATGATGTTTTAGTATTTTTCAGCTTAACCAATCCACCAATATCACCAGCAGGTATTTCATCAACTTCTTCGCGTTTTTTGCCGCATACGGAATATATTTGCCCGATCTTGTCTTTTGCAGCTTTTTCTGGAAGTTCAATCTCCACACCTGTATTTAAGTTGCCTGAATACATTCTCACAAGAGCGATTTCACCCAAATTAAGTTCTGTTACGGATTTTATCACATAGCCGAGTTTCTTATTATATTTGGTAAGATCAAGCGTCTTGTTCTCTCCGTTTTTCTGTACAGGGATTTCTGTGATATCCTTTGGTGACGGTAAGAACATATTTATAAGATTGAGAATCTCCTGAATTCCGATGTTTTCGGAAGCAGAGCATGCAAATACAGGAATAGCAGTACCATGTATGATAGAATTCTTCAGACCATTGCTTATCTCTTCTTCTGAGAGCGAGCCCTCCTCAAAGAATTTTTCCATAAGTTTGTCATCGGATTCTGCTGCAGCTTCAATAACTTTTTCATGCCACTCTTCGACTTCATCAGAAAGATCAGCAGGAATTTCTATCTCTTTACCCTGGCTGTATGCCTTCTTGTTGATCGTATTCACCACACCCTTGAAGTGTTCTGCTGTTCTGAGAGGAATGAGGACAGGTACAACGATCTGATCGGAATAGTTGCTTAGTTCGTCTATTATCTCTGCAAACTTTGCATGTTCCCTATCAAGTTTATTGATAATGATCGCTTTGCTGTTGCTAACTTCATCAGCATATTTCATTGCCTGATCGGTCATAACTTCTATGCCGTTCACTGCGCTGATAGTTATAAGAGCAGTATCAACAGCACGAAATGCAGTGATCATATCACCTTTAAAGTCACTATATCCCGGTGTATCAATTATATTATGCTTAATTTTTTTCCACTCTAAATTACCTAATGAAAGGTTGATAGACATTTTTTTGGAAATTTCGTCCGAATCATAATCCATAAGGGTATTTCCATC
>JAGHCS010000051.1 GCA_021160355.1 Candidatus Cloacimonadota bacterium | reverse complement strand
GAATAAAACAAGATAAATATTGCGAACAAAATATAGACA
Organism: Candidatus Cloacimonadota bacterium; assembly: GCA_021160355.1. Classification (GTDB taxonomy): domain Bacteria; phylum Cloacimonadota; class Cloacimonadia; order JGIOTU-2; family JGIOTU-2; genus Celaenobacter. Next base: position 6,722 of record JAGHCS010000051.1, on the reverse strand, counting down.
TGAAATTTTAAAAATTCGTGGAGGAAACAATGGCAGTAAAAATCGATAAAGAAAAGTGTGTTGCTTGTGGTGTGTGCGTTGATGTATGTCCTACAGAAGCTCTTTCTGTTATAGGCGACTTCGCAGAATGCGATGCCGATCTATGCGTTGATTGTGGTGCTTGTATTCCGGAATGCCCAACCGAAGCAATTTCAGAATAAGTTACCAAAGCATTTGATTTGAGCCATTCGTAAACGCGGATGGCTTCGTTTTTATTATGAAAAAAAATATCTTATATCTAATCGTACTCTTAGCTCTTCTCGGATGTGCAGCGTTTAATAAATCGTCCGAAGAAATATTTGAAATACATGAATTCGAAGAACCTGTTAATCATATAGATTATTATGAAAGTATAATTGATAGTATAAACATAGAAAATGCAAGTTATCTGTCTCAGATTGAATTTCTCCAAAGACAGATTTTTTCACTCAAAGATTCCCTTGCATTTTTAGGAAGCACAAACAGGATTAATACCAATATTGGTTTTCCTGACACGTTATATTTTGCAGGATATGCCTTTGATTTGACTAATGATCGAATTTATCAAAAATTCAATTACTGGTATAATGCAGAGATCAAATTTGCCTACAAATATATTCCACGCACCACGAAATATTTTCCTGTTATTGAAGATATTCTCGCTGACTATGGTTTCGATGATGATATAAAATATCTTGCTGTTGCAGAGAGTTATTTGAGCCCTCTTGCCCAATCTTCTGCCGGTGCAACAGGATTTTGGCAATTTATGAAATCTACAGCAGAGTATTATGATATTGAAATGAACCAGTTTGTGGATCAGCGGAGGGATATTTTTGCATCAACAAAAGCTGCATGTGAATATCTTAGCTGGAGTCTGAAAGCACTTACAAATAAGGGAGCCCCAGATATTCTTCTTGCGATCTGCGCATTCAACTCCGGTTTAAGTAATATTACCAAAGCCATCAATGAACAGGGTGGCACGGATTTTTTCAGTTTGATACAGAGAAAATCTGAAACTGACGACTATGTCTGGCGAACCCTGGTCATGAAATACATAATTGAAAATGAGAGTGAAATTTTTACCAAGCCCTTTGAGAAAGAACCGAGTATTTATGAAACATGCCGTATTGTTCCTTTGGTTTTAGAAGGGCATTATAAACTCGATAATTGGGCACAAGCGCAAGGAACAGTGATTCGAGAAGTGTGGGAACTGAATCCATGGCTCAAAATTTATAAAAGAAATAATTACACTCATTCACCAGTGAATGACGTGGTCGTAAGCCCGGGTGAATTTACAGTTCTTCTTCCAATAAATTCAATTCCACAAGCAGATGAAGTTGCTCGCATTGAACGGCAATTTTTGGAAGAAAATAATGGGTATTTTACTGAGCATGTGGTGAGAAGTGGTGAAAATCTCTGGGTAATTGCATCACGTTATAATACATCTGTATCGCATCTTATGAGTATTAATGGATTGAAGTCTGCAACGATTTATCCCGGACAGAAATTGAATTTGATTTCCACAAAAATCAACCGGAAAAATTATTATGTGGTGAAAAAGGGAGATACGCTTTCCACGATTTCATCCAAGCTTGGTGTTGCGTCTCAAAAATTGATACGGGTGAATGCTCTCAAATCAAAAACGAGTAATGGACAAAATATTGTGTATATATATCCGGGGCAAAAATTGTATTATTAGACAGCTTATATATTGAAGGTATTATTACGATTTAATATTACCTTCGTTTTCTTCATAATAAGAAAACGAAGTAAAAGAATCACCCTCAGTTAAATTCTTTAATCCTTCAGATGTTTTGCGATATTGTCTGCCAATTACGAAATAGTCATCTCGTAGATTCTATATTTCTTATAAAGCTTGCCACCGACTTTTTCATCAAACTGGTTGATAAGGTCATTATCCTCGAGATTCCACGACATTTCACACCACTCGTACCCGCGCTTCAAACCGGCTTGTTCAGTTTCATGATAGAGAAGTGCAGGTAATCCGAATCTGCGGTATTTCTGTTTAAATCCGAATACTATCGCTCGAGTGCCGGTGATCTTACGTTTGTAGTGTAAAAATTTGATGATTCCAAGCAGTCCCAATTTACCTTTAAGCTTCTGAAATATGGGATTGTAATCAGGCAGAGTTATGGACACGCCAGCTGGATCATCATCATAATATGCAAACCACACAAGATGGTCATCTGCGACCTGCTTAAGTTCTTCAACCATAAGATCGAACTCTTTGTCAGTCATTGGAGAAAAACCCCAGTTCTTTTGCCAGCTCTCGTTATAGAGTTCCTTTATGATATGGGCTTCTTCTTTGATGCGTTTCATATCCACATGTCTTGTAGAAATTCTCGGATTACTCTTGAGTCTATCAACTGCAGTCTGGATTTGGGGGGAAGGTGGAGTTTTATTTGACTTGTGAAAGGCATAGAGATCTTTTCCCTTTTTCAAACCATATTTTTCCGATAAAGTAAGATAATAGGGTGGATTGTATGGCATCATCATCACTGGTGGGGAATCATATCCTTCAAGAAGGAAAGCACATTCGTCATTTTGGGAAGGGCTGAGCGGACCGCGCATTATTTCTGCACCGTGCTCTTTCAACCACGAATAAGCAGCATCAAAAAGTGCTTTTGCAACCTCAAAATCATCAATGGATTCATAGAAGCCAAAAGCTCCCATGTGTTCATCCCAGAGTTCATTATAATTATAATCAATGATAGCGCCAATTCTTCCGACAATAATTCCATTTTTTTCAGCAAGAAAAACTTCCCGAATAGCGTGCTCCCAGAAAGGATGCTTCTCTGTGTCGAGTTTAAAAAGTATATCCTTTTTCAGTGGGGGAACCCAATTTTTATCATCCTTATATAACCTGAATGGAAGTTCTATGAAATTCTTCCAATCTTTTTTTGTTTCGACCTTTTTTACTGTGATCATATTAGTTTCCTTGTGGTTCGATTGCTATTAGTACACCGTACATATCTTCATGTACGAGTACCGGAATAAAAATAATTCTTCCTTCGCCACCCTCAAATAAGGGAGCGTGAATGATTTTCTCCTGCTTCGAGATCATGACCTGCTCTAGCGCAGTATCAAATGATTTGTTGAGATTTTGATCAGTGCGATACCCGATTGAGGAATTACAAAGAGGCCATCCGCTTATGATCGTTCCTGAAACATCTGCTAAAAGAACGGAATATACATCAGGATTCTGTTCATAAATATGTTTAAGGAGTCTTTCTATCTCTTCGGGTTGCTTATCAATGATGGGATCAATAAGAGTGTCCTGAATTGCATAACTGCGCAAAGTTGAAAGCAGGTACACATTTTCGAACTTTTTATTTGTGCTTTTAACTAGATTGCGAACAAGTGTGACATAAAATACTTCATTATATACATTGATCATATTCCATACGAAAATCTTCCTGAGAGATTTTGTTTGCTCCTCGATATTTGTTATAAAATAATCTTGAGCATTTTCCATCATTATATTATAGAGATTTTTTAATGCAACATCATATTCGCTCGAATTCATTTTTGTGAGGAAGTCCTTACCAATTCTCATCGGATCTGAGTCATATACTACATCCTGTTGATCGTTTATTACGATGAGCGAATAGGGGTAGGGAGCAATGTATTCCCGCTCTATCCGTGAGAAAAAGATCTCGGTATTTATCAAAACGATAGAAAGGTATGGATTTTTCTTAGGGGGAGCATATAGCGGGATAGTAATACCTATGAAAACATGAGTATCAATGATGAGAAGGGAATGACCTATAATAGGCTTCTTAATTGATGAAATCTCTCTTTTATTTTGATTGGTAAGGCAATTTTCTATAATATCATCATTACTTACATCTGCAGGAAATTTTCCCTGAAGTTCAAGCTCGCTATCATAAAGAAAAAGTGCTGCTAGTTCGGGATACTTTTGTGAGAGATTTTGGAAGTTCTGACTGTTGATATCTGCAGGTTCGTGTAAAGATTCACATAGAAAGTTGATAAGTGAGGAGAGGTTAGAAGCGATCTTTTCTGAGACATTAATGGCTACTGCTTCTTGTTTTTCTCTTTGTGCTTTTTCAAATTTCGAAGTGCATCCCGGAAAGAGTATCAAGAAACAAATGATAACAAGAAAATAACGATTAAGCTTAACCATCTTCGTCACTCAAATTTTCATCAAACGTGCTGTCAAACTTTCTGTTGCTAAACAACCGCATAATCTCGGTTGCAGCTTCTTCGATGGATTTTGAAGTCACATCTACGATTTTCCATTTGTGCTTATTGTATATTTGCATACATTCTTTGAGTTCTTTTTTGATAAGCTCGAGATCGACATATTTTGAAAGTTGAATATGCTGGTACCTACTCGCCCGAACTTCACGGATCGTTTTCAGCCGGTTTGGAGAAATGGTTAATCCGACTATTTTATTTTGATCCACCTGCAAGAGCTCATCAGGAAGATCGATGCCAAAGATCAAAGGAATGTTTGTGATCTTATAATCTCTGTATGCAAGATAGATGCTGATCGGGGTTTTGGAAGTCCTGCTTGGACCGACAATTATAATATCGGCTTTATAAAGGTCGGTCAATTTCTTTCCATCATCATGCTTTACCGCAAAGTCTATACATTCGATGCGTTGATAGTAGTTTTTATTCAAACTACGGAACATGCCGGGCACAGCCATAGGGGATATCTCAAGATAATCTGTGAATCTGCTCAGCAGAGGACCCATTACATCGATCGCGGGCACAGCCCATTTCCTGCCCTGGTCAAAGATAAGATCGCGCAGTTCATTAGATACAAGCGTATATGCAATAATGCCGTCGACTGCCATCACTTCCTGAACTACATCCATTATTTCTTTTTCTGTTCTCACATAACGAACTCTATGAAGATGTATATCCGTTGTCCTGAATTGGCTCAGTGCAGCTTTGACGACCATTTCGCAGGTGGAGCCGGTTGCGTCTGAGATGATAAAGATATGCCGGGTCTTTTTCGATTTACTGTTCTTGATTGAGATCATAATTATTGAACTTACATTTTTTTAATAAGACACACTTTATACAGTGTGGATTTTTCTGGCAACATTCTTTTGCGTGACGTACAAGAAGTGCGTGAAATTCGTTAAATAATTCTGCATTTTCTTGAAGATTTTGCATGAAAAAATTCTGCGCTTCATCATACGAAATGTTCCCTGGAAAAATTCCTGATCTTGCAAATATTCTTTTTGTATAGGTATCGATTACAAAAACAGGTTTTTCAAATGCATAAAGAAGAATGGAGTCCGCAGTTTCCGGACCGATGCCTTTTAGTGCCAGCAATTCGGTACGCATCTCGGCTGTCGTGCGAGTGCTAAAACTTTGCACATCACTACCCATAAAATATTGAGCAATTTCTTGTAAACGAAGTGCTTTTTGGTTGTAGTATCCGGAAGGCCGAATGCATTGAGTGATTTCCGGCATGTCGGTTTTTGTGATGTTTACGAGAGTGAGTAAATTTTTGATTTTAAGATTTTCAATTGCTTTTTCAACGTTTTTCCAGTTTGTGTTTTGTGTAAGAATTGCCCCGATAATGATCTCGTCACGTGTCTCTCCGGGCCACCAATGTTGAGGTCCGTAACGATCAAACAAGAGATCGTAAATCTCGACCAACTCCTGTGTATAGTTCATTTAAGAATTTTCTGAAGATCCTCCAACGCCTCGATGTATCCCTGTACTCCTAATCCTGCGATTACTTTTTTACATGCGAGACCGGTTATAGAAGTTCTTCGGAATTCCTCCCTGTGATAGATGTTGGAAAGGTGGACTTCTATTGCCGGCAAGCTGATGGATTTTATGCAATCGTAAATAGCGATACTGGTATGGGAAAATGCAGCAGGATTGATGACCATGCCGTCAGCCCATTCAAAATTATTCTGAATATAATCAATAATTTCACCTTCGCTATTACTCTGGAAAAACCGCGCCTGCCACTCCTGGTTTGTTATCCATTGATAGATAATAGCATGTAGATCAGCAAGGGTCTCTTTCCCATAAATGCTCATTTCCTGTCTTCCCAGGAAGTTAAGATTTGGTCCGTTGATAATAAGTATATTTTTATTCATAAGGGATTGAGTGCAAGCCAGTTCATTTTGTGTCAAGATTTTGAAGATTTGTTTGCATATCTACAAAAATTTTCATATACTTGTCGTTTTTGGATGGATCGTGAAATTTACTTATGCGGATGTTATATAATTTATATCCCGCTCCTATGGAGCTAAGATCGTTATTGTTTTCTTGTTCTGAGGGCTTACACCCTTAGTTACAGACATGTCGTTCCTATCGGAACTTTTGATTCAATAATTTATTTCTAACCTTCTACGCTGTAGGTGTTGAATGTTTATAACCGGATGCGTAAGCGTCTGGTATCTGAATAATACTGAAAAGAACACCATCGGTGCGATATGTTATGAAAATTCCCGGTGCAACCATTGCGAAGGTTTGCAACCATTCGCAAGGTTCATTTTAAATTTTCTATTTTTAATTTTTCATTTCTGAGCGTCAGCGAAGCTTAACCATCTTCCTCACCACTGCATGTCCATTGTACTCAAGTTTGTATAAATAAGTTCCAGGTGCAACCTGCTTGCCTAATAAATTAGTACCGTCCCAATATATTTCTGAATATGGGGAGAAATCATAATGTTCCCTATTAAATT
>JAGHCS010000171.1 GCA_021160355.1 Candidatus Cloacimonadota bacterium | reverse complement strand
TTTTTGCACTAGATAAAAACTGGAGCAACAGCACTGAACTTTCCTTTGTAAACACGTCGGGAAACACCGAGGTGACGAGTCTTTCTGCAAAGGACAAGCTTACCTATACGTTCTCTCCAAAGATCGAAACAACGTTCAACATTGCTGCCCTTTACGGTAAAAGCGACGGTGTAAAAAATTCTGAAAATTATAGCGCAAAGCTCAAAGTTTCTTATCTCATAACAGAGAGGTTATATACGAGTCTTATTGCAGGTTGGTCAAAAGATGAATTCGCCGGAGTGGATTCAAAGATATGGCTTGGTCCCGCACTTGGTTATAAGATATTGGATAGCGATAAACACAAGCTTGACTTTGAAGCTGGCGCAGAATATGTAGATGAGAAATTCACCGATGATACGACCAATGACTACTTCAATGGAAGAGCATTTGCCGAGTATACATTTGTATTCACAGAGAAGAGCAATCTCTCACAATCCCTTGAATTCAATTATGATTTTGAGAACAGTGATAATTATGATATGATATCGATCACTGCAATAACAACTGCGCTTAGTGATATACTTTCTCTTAAAGCAAGCTACAACATCAACTATGTAAATGCACCGGTCCTAGCAACTCTAAAAAAGACTGATACAATCCTTTCGGTATCATTAATTATAAATATGTAAGATATAAGTAATTTCGGTCTAACAGAAAAAAGGGGTTGATGAACATCAGCTCCTTATCGATTTACATTAAAATTATCACGATTGACTAAAACATTATCTCAACAGAATTATCTTACCAAGTTCCTGAGAATCTAAATCTAAATTACACATAATATAGAAATAAATCCCACTTGATATTTGTGTTCCATTGCAGTCTGTACCATTCCAGATGAAATGATATACCTGAGCTTCGTTAGATAGTTCTCTATCTCCTTTTATATCTGCTATTTTCTGCCCGCGTATATTATAGATGGAAAGCTGGGGATCATTCAAAAATTTCTTTGTCGTGTAGCATAGAGTAGTTTGCTCAGAAAAGGGATTTGGATAACTATCATACTGTGTGAGATCCTGAACTGGATCATCGACAGAGTATACCTGTAGATCATTCACATCTCTTGGATTGATGCCATATTGGCTCCAGCTGTAATCGATCATCCCAATAATAAAATTAAACTGCTCACCCAAAACTGCAGGATATATGTACATCCCGTCATCGATCTGGCAAGCGCCTGTTCCATCATCGACATACCATTCATTATCAGGATTTGGTGCTTGCGTAACAGTGACATTTTCTGTTTTCACAAGACAGCACTCATACGCTTCTGCGTTTACAGGTTCAACCAGATCGCCGGTATTTACGAGTAACGGTTCCGGCACTGGATTTCCTGAACTGATAATACTCACAGAAGCATACCGAAGTTCTGTAAATCCATAATATTCATAGACATCTCCAGTTATTTCTACCATATCACCAATACTTGGACTGGCATCTGCAAAATATATGTATATACCTTCCCAGGGATTGCCTTCTGGAGATGAAATAAAGAAATCATTATCATAACCTCCATAACCAACAGCTGTCACTATTCCAGACGTTGAAATAGTCTGATCCACCAATAATGAAGGATAGGTGCCGTCCGGACCTGGCTCGGTCGTGTACTGGATATCATAAATTGAGGTTAAACCTGGTTGTATAACTTTAAAATCTGAAACAATAGGAATATGATCGGAAACCGTGCTAACATCATCAGCATAAAGCCCGTAGGCATTTAATGAATCTGCAAGCATTTCTGGAGTAAACATGACAAATTTGTGTTCTGAGTTAAGCACATAATCGCTGTAGATCATAAAATCGAGTCTGCCAGGATAATAAGAACTGGTTGCAGAATACCATGTATAGAACATCGAGAGATCGGTTAAGCGAGCACATAGATCTCCAAAATCCGAACCATCCCAATCTGGCGAAAAGTCTGGTCCAAACTGCGGATTGACAATATCGCCCGTGATGAGAGTTTCAAGTTGCTGTGCATACCCAACAAGATTCAGATCGCCGGTAATAATTATCGGAGTAAACTCATCCAAAGTAAGAACACCCCCCGGTTCTTTTGCATCGCGGATGAATGCCATGAGTTCATCACACTCGAGCTGGCGCTCTTCATTATAATTTCCATAAGATAAATGACCCACAATAAATAATAGATCAGAGTCAATCTGCGGATTCAAGTCAATAAGAAATGCTGCGCTTTTATTTATCTCATAGAATTCTGTAATTGGAAACCTGCTGACAGCATAAATATCATCTCCATAAATTCCCTGGCAATACCACTGCTCTCCTACACCGGAGGGAAGCATTGATTCTACAAGCTGTTTCACATCATTTGAATTATGATTATAAATCTCTTCAAACGCAATAATTTCCGGATCAATAGCTGAGAGGATCCTATCAAATTTATCAAAATATTGTGGTTCAAAAATATGGCTTGAGAGTACATTATACGCCATTGCACGAAAATCTGAGGATGCGGTTTTTTTCAGGGAAATGGGATCAATTGGAGGGAGAGTGGAATTGTCAAAGCTATAGGATACAATATCACCAATATTTGGGAGATAATCATTTCCAGGTCCGTCATCATGGAAAGCTATCCTGAACGAATTCAATGGAAAGAGTTGCTGTCCGAATAATGACAAAGTCCGGTCGATCGCGATCTCAAACCTTTCGGAAGTCACTGTCGGTGCGGTAATAAGCCCGATGTATTGATGGTAAATTGTATAACGCGCAGTATACACTCCCTGCCGGTCACCGAAAACCCATTTTACTTCTGCGCCTATGCCATTTATTGGAATGCCTGTACTCGCATTGTTGTCCGTATCAAGGTAAAGAGTGATTTCGTTATCGTCCTGAAGGTTCAAATCTTCCCCGATTTCAATATAGAGATAAACAAATCTATCGTCATTTGCTGCTTTCAATATCCCGAAATCTATATTGCCGTATTGCTGATCTCCTATTTGATCTTCATAAAGGACGGGAATATCATCCCAGTCTGAGAAATTGCCATCCATCCAGATACGTGCTGCCTGGCTGTCTGTGTAATTAATCCCTGCAAGAATGAAAGAAGAAAAGTTGAGTGCAATTATTATTAAAAGAATGAATTTTATAACAATATTTT
>JAGHCS010000229.1 GCA_021160355.1 Candidatus Cloacimonadota bacterium | reverse complement strand
AAATAATTGTACTAAAATATACGATTTAATATTCTTTGATCCTCCATATAAAAGAGAATTTGCATGTAAAACCATAAAAGCAATATATATGAAAAATATTCTGTCTGACGAAGGAATAATTGTTGCCGAAACAGGAAAAGGTGAAGATATCTCAGAATTTGAGAATTTTATTATCAAAGAAAAGATCTACGGTGACACAAAGGTGACAATATTAACGAAAGGAACAGTATGAATCTTGTTTTGTATAACACGTTCACGCGTAAAAAAGAAGAATTCAAACCCATCAGAAAAGATCATGTTGGGCTTTATACATGCGGACTTACTGTTTATAATTACGCACATATCGGGAATCTGCGCACTTATATTTTTGAGGATGTCCTCAAACGAGTGCTTATTTATGATGGTTACAAAGTCAATCATGTAATGAATATTACCGATATAGGGCATCTTACTTCGGATGCGGATACCGGTGAAGATAAGATGGTTAAGGAAGCAAAAAAAGAAGGGAAAACTGTGTGGGAAATAGCAGATCATTATACTAAAGCATTTGAAAATGATCTTGAGCAGCTTAACATCATACCGCCGGATCATCATGTTAAGGCAACAGCACATATTCAACAGATGATCGGCCTTATTAAACGATTGGAGAAAAAGGGCTTCACCTATGTCGCAGACGGGAATGTGTATTTTGATATTTCAAAATTTCCCGAATATGGCAAATTAGGAAGAATAAATGTCGAGAGTTTGAGAGCTGGTGCACGTATTGAAGTAGATTCTGCAAAAAAGAATCCTTTTGACTTTGTACTCTGGTTTACAAAATCAAAATTCGATGACCAGGAGATGAAGTGGGATAGTCCATGGGGGAGAGGATATCCCGGCTGGCATGTTGAATGTTCGGCGATTTCTATGTACTATCTTGGAGAAACCTTCGATATTCACTGTGGTGGGATCGATCATATTCCTGTTCATCATACAAATGAAATTGCGCAAAGTGAGGCAGCTACGGGCAAAAAATGGGTCAATTACTGGCTTCATGCTGAATTTCTCATTATGAATGAAGAAAAGATGAGTAAATCCAAAGGTGGTTTTCTCACTTTATCCAAACTTGTAGAAATGGGGTACTCTCCCATGGTGTATAGATATTTTTGTCTTGGTGCGCATTACAGGCAGCCATTAACTTTCAGTGATGAAGCAATAGAAACTGCAAAATCTGCGTATAATCGTTTGATAAATATTATAATTGATATTAAGAAAAACCGTACAGTCAATAAGCCAAATCCTGAATTTGTTAACAAGATGAAAAAGCTTTTCAGTAAGAAAATTAACAATGACCTGAATATGCCGGAAGCACTTGCAGTAATATGGCAAGTGTTGCGTACAAACGAAATAGGTAATTTGGAAAAGTATGATCTTATACTTGAATTTGATCGTATTTTCGGTTTGAATTTAATAAAAGCAGAGCAAGTTCTTGAGGAAGAAGCACAGCAGAATGTTGATGTCCAGCTTGTGGAACAGCTTATAAAGGAACGGGAGGATGCGAGAAAGAGTAAAAATTGGGCTAAATCCGATGAAATAAGAGACAAGCTGAGCGATATGGGGGTGGAGGTTCGTGATAGCTCAGAAGGCACATTCTGGCGCATGAAATCATAATAACGAACTTTTCCATATTTCATATAATACATAGTTAAATTATAATAATATTAAATTCATATTTAAATCATATAAAAAACTATAAAAAATTTGACAGTATTTTTGCAATTTCGGCAATCTGTATCTTCTAAGTATAGAGGGGTATAAAAGTGTGAAAAATATAGTAGCCACCATAGCTCAGGGGTAGAGCAGGGGTTTTGTAAACCTCTGGTCGGGGGTTCAAATCCCTCTGGTGGCTCCAGAATTTATTTTAAGTGGGGAGATACCCTAGCGGTCAAAGGGAGCAGACTGTAAATCTGCCGGCGAAGCCTTCGGAGGTTCAAATCCTTCTCTCCCCACCATAAACTGCGGGAATAGCTCAGCTGGCTAGAGCATTAGCCTTCCAAGCTAAGGGTCGCGGGTTCGAACCCCGTTTCCCGCTCCATGCTCATGTAGCTCAGTCGGTAGAGCACATCCTTGGTAAGGATGAGGTCACCGGTTCAATCCCGGTCATGAGCTCCAATGAAATGTATAATAACAGGAGGATACATGGCAAAGGAAACTTATAAGAGAACTAAGCCGCATGTTAATGTTGGTACAATAGGTCATATCGATCATGGTAAGACCACATTAACCGCTGCAATGACACTTGTTCTTTCTAAAAAAGGGCAGGCAGAGTATGTCTCTTTCGATAATATCGATAATGCCCCGGAAGAGAAAGAGCGAGGTATTACTATTGCAACTGCTCATGTTGAGTATGAGAGTGCAAATCGACACTATGCGCACGTAGACTGTCCAGGTCATGCTGACTATATTAAAAATATGATCACTGGTGCAGCTCAGATGGACGGTACGATTCTCGTCGTAAGCGCTGCAGATGGTGTTATGCCCCAGACAAGAGAGCATATTCTTCTTGCAAAGCAGGTGAATGTGCCTTACGTCGTGGTATTTCTGAACAAGACCGATATGGTCGATGATCCTGAACTCATTGAATTAGTAGAGCTTGAGGTTCGTGATCTCCTTAATGATTATGAATTCCCGGGAGACGAAGTTCCTATCGTACAGGGAAGTGCTCTTGAAGCATTGAATAATCCTGATGATCCAGAAAAAACTAAGTGTATTCACGAACTCATTGACGCAATCGATGAGTATATTCCGCTTCCAGAAAGAGGAACTGATTTACCTTTCTTAATGCCTATTGAAGATATTTTCAGTATCCCGGGACGTGGAACAGTTTCTACAGGTAGAATCGAACGCGGTGTTGTAAAAGTTGGTGACAAAGTAGAACGTGTTGGAATCAGAGAAACTCGTGAAATCGTTGTAACTGGTGTCGAAATGTTCAGGAAACTTCTTGAACGTGGAGAAGCTGGGGATAACGTTGGTGTGCTCCTTCGTGGTATTGCAAAAGACGATGTCGAACGTGGTATGGTTCTAGCAAAACCCGGTAGTATTACACCTCACAAGAAATTTAAAGGCGAAACCTATATTCTTACAAAAGATGAAGGTGGAAGACATAAACCTTTCTTCTCTGGTTATAGACCTCAGTTTTATTTCAGAACAACTGACGTGACTGGTACCTTATCACTTCCTGAAGGAACAGATATGGTTATGCCAGGTGATAGAGTGATCATGGAAATTGATCTTCTTACTCCAATCGCTATGGAAAAAGGTCTTCGTTTCGCTATTCGTGAAGGTGGACGTACAGTTGGTGCTGGTGTTGTCACAGAGATAATCGAATAAGGACAATAATGAGAATTTATATTAAGCTTTCCTGTTCTGAGTGTAAATCACATAATTATGTGACTACAAAGAACAAGCAGACTCATCCTAATAAGATGGAGTCTAAAAAATATTGTCCGAAATGTAGAAAGCATACACTTCACAAAGAAACTAAATAATTCAATGTGTAGGGCTGTAGCTTAATTGGCAAAGCGGCGGTCTCCAAAACCGAAGAGTGCGGGTTCAATTCCTGCCAGCCCTGCCATTATTTTCTGGAAAGAAATTTATGTTTAAAAAAATAGCAAAGTTCTTAAAAGAAGTTCGCCAGGAACTACGTAATGTTGTCTGGCCAACAAAAGCAGACCTCAAAGAAGGTACTACTGTGGTTATTGCTTTCTCCGTTCTTCTGGGTGTCTTTATTTGGATCATTGATAATATTTTCACACAAGTTGTGAATTTGGTGTTGTTTAGATAATGGAAAAAAATGGTACGTGCTCCACACATATGTGGGCAAAGAGAAAAAAGTTAAAGAAGCAATTGAGAAGTTTCTTGAAGATAGTGATCTCAAAGAACAATTTGGAGAGATTATTATACCTTCTCATAAGACTTTTGTTATCAGAGATGGTAAAAAGATCGTTAAAGAGAAGAAGATCTTTCCAAATTATATTCTTATGGAAATGAATATGACTCCTGAAACATATCAATTCGTGCTTCGGCTTCCTGCTACTACAAAATTTTTGGGTAGCGACAAAACTCCTAAACCATTATCTGAAAAAGAAGTCAATAGAATTCTTGGAGTAAAGAGAGATAAAGACTCTGTATCCAGCGAAATGAAATTTATCGTAGGCGACCGCATCAAAATAATTGATGGTCCCTTTGATGATTTTGAAGGTGGAATAGAGAGAATTATTGATGAGAAGGAGAAACTTGTTGTGAATGTGACTGTATTCGGTCGCATCACACCGGTCGAGGTCGGTTTCAGTCAAGTAGAAAAACTCGATTAAAGGTTACTATTACTATGGCAAAAAAAGTTTTAGCAAAAATTAAGATACAATTGGCTGCAGGTCAAGCTACTCCTGCTCCTCCGGTTGGTCCAGCTTTGGGGCAGCACGGAGTGAATATTGGAGAGTTCTGCAAGCAGTTCAACGATAAGACAAAAGATCAACCGGGAATGATCATTCCTGCAGTGATAACTGTCTGGGCTGATAGAACATTCAGTTTTATTACCAAAACACCACCTGCAGCAGTTCTGATAAAAAAGGAAGCTGGTCTGGCAAAAGGTTCCGGTGTACCCAATAGAGAAAAGATCGGCTCGATAACAGAAGAGCAGATCGAAAAGATCGCCAAGATCAAAATGGAAGATTTGAATGCTGCAGACATCGAAGCTGCAAAAAAAATGGTTGCAGGTACTGCTCGTAGTATGGGTATCACCATTCAGCATAAAGTGAAATAGAGGAGCATACTTCATGAAAAGAGGTAAGAAATATAATCAGGGTTTAGAGAAGATTGAAGCAGAAAAAGCATACGGGCTGGATGAATCCCTGAATCTGCTGAAAGAAATTGCAAATAAAGATTTCGATGAAACCGTTGAGCTCCACGTTCGCTTGGGCGTTGATCCTAAAAAAGCAAACCAGCTGGTGCGTGGTACAGTTGTGCTTCCCCATGGAACCGGTAAAGATGTGAAAGTGCTTGTCTTTGCAGAAGGTGACAAGGTTGAAGAAGCCAAAAATGCAGGCGCAGACTTTGTTGGAATGGATGATCTTGCAGAAAAGATCCAGGGTGGATGGACAGATTTTGATATTGCAATTGCTACTCCGAATATGATGGGTAAGGTCGGCAAGCTGGCTCGTATTCTTGGACCCAGAAGGTTGATGCCCAATCCTAAAATCGGCACTATTACTACCGATATTGAAAAAGCTGTGAAAGAAGCAAAAGCAGGCAAGGTAGAGTATCGTGTTGACAAGTTTGGAAACATTCACGTCCCCATTGGAAAAGTCTCATTTGAAAATGAAAAACTTTCGGAAAACTCAGAAGTATTAATGCGTGCGATACTTCGTGACAGACCGGCATCATCCAAAGGTAGATATGTGAAAAATATTACCTTGTGCTCAACAATGAGCCCAGGTATCAAAATAGATTCAATTGGTTACATAAAAGAAATTCAAGCGAAATAAATAGGAAATTATATGGAACAGAAAGCTGTAAATCCAAAAAACATTGAAAATGTTCATCAGTTAAAAGAACGTTTGGATGAAGCGAAAGCAATAGTGCTTGTTGATTATAAAGGAATATCTGTTCAGGAAGATACAGATCTGAGATGTAAATTTAGAGATAACAAAGTCGATTATTTTGTTGCAAAAAATACACTGTTAAAATTAGCTGCAAAAGATTTATCACTCGAAGGTCTTGATGAATATCTTGTTGGTCCTACTGCTGTGGCAGTATCCAAGGAAGATGAAATCATACCTTCAAAATTGATTTCGGATTTTATGAAGAGTCTGCCGGAAGAAAAAGATTTCTTCAAATTTAAAGTCGGAATTATTGATAATCAGCTCATGAATGTACAGGAACTAGAAAAAATGG
>JAGHCS010000147.1 GCA_021160355.1 Candidatus Cloacimonadota bacterium | reverse complement strand
TTGCAATACAATAGAGCGATGTTTTAAAGTCGCAAGTTTTTAAGCACTTCCACGGACATTTAAAGGGTTTTTTTATACCGGCACTCACATCACGAAGGAAATTATTAATTATCGCTCTGCCGGGCAGTCCAACCGGACTTTTTATAATGACAATGTCTTCTTTCTTGCAATGGATGTACTGTTCTTTGAACCTGATATCTGCATCACATTCATTTGTTGCTACAAATCTTGTTCCCATTTGAACTCCGGATGCACCAAGCTGGAAAAAACGGAAGATATCTTCACCCGTGAATATTCCACCTGCAGCTATGACGGGAAGATCTTTCCCATATTTTTTTCTGAATGGGATGATTTGCTCTACAACCTGCGGGACAATTTTTTCAAGTTCAAATTCAACGTCATCTATCTGTTCAATTTTGAAGCCGAGATGTCCACCAGCTTTTGGCCCTTCAACCACAACTCCATCCGGCACATGTTCAAATTTTTTATCCCATGTTTGAAATATGATTTTTGCAGCCCTTGCAGAAGAAACGATTGGAAAAATCTTGGTTTTTATAGAATGTAATTGATCGACTGAAATATTGCTGGGTAATTTAAGAGGTAAGCCGGCACCTAAAAATAACAAGTCGATCTCTTCTTCGATTGCTGTAGTCACAAGTTCGTCATAATCAGACACTGCAACCATGATATTCAAGCCAAGAACTCCTTTAGACATTTGCTTTGCTTTACGTATTTCCTCTCTGAGCGCCACAAGGTTCCCTTGCCGGTAATTATCTTGTTTTTTATCCTGTAACAGTCCAAGTCCAACAGATGACATCACCCCTATGCATCCTTCATCTGCGACTGCAGAAGCAAGACCTGACATGGAAATTCCGACCCCCATCCCTCCCTGAATTATAGAATTCTTGATGACCAGGTCATCAATCTTTAATTCAGGTAATTTTGTGGATATATGTGTTTTTAACATTTTTTGATTCCTTTTGTAATAATTAATTGACTGCTTAAAAAATTCACCTTATCTTCTTTTAATTCCATTAAAGATGATATCGAGCATTTTAGTACTTTCTTCGATGATATCATAGTCCTCTTTATTTTGCAACATTGGGTATTCGAGACCTTTAATCGCAATAGCGAGCATTCGAGCTGTACATTCGACATCATCAACAAAAAATTCATTCTGGTCAATTCCATCCTGAAGAAGTCGGCTCAGTACTGTATTTTCATAATCATAAAACTCTGTACGGATTTGTTCTACAAAAAAATATTGATCCAGATATTCCTGTGTGAGAGTTGGATAGAATTTGCTCATATCCTCTAGATGTATCATTCGCGTAGCGACATAAGCACGGATCTTAGCTTCTGGTGTATGGGCGGATGCTGCGGCTTCATTAAGCTTAGATCTAAACCGCTCCGAATCTTTGCGGATCACTTCACCAAATATAACCTCTTTGCTTGGGAAATAATAATACAGTGTTGCCTTTCCAATATGTGCTTGTGATGCGATGTCTTCCATTGTAGATTTTTTGTAACCAAAACGGGAAAATACTTCTTCAGCAGATTCAATTATCAGTTCCTTTTTGTTATTCATTCAATCCTTATTTATATTTTTCGACTAATTTGGTTGAATGGTCGAGCTTGTCAAATTATTTATTATTTATTTTTTGGAATACCCTCAAAATTTTTCAGAATGATGGTTTTTTACTAAACGATCGAAATATACTTATCCAAAATCAAAGAAATACAACATACTTACCGAAGCTAAAACGCTGTCACGCTGAGGTTCCTTGTCATGGCGTCCTGAAACGGAGACTGATCGAAGTAGAAAGATCCTTCTCCGCCAGCTGGCGGATCAGGTTTAATCTTCGCAAGGGATGAGAAGTATCTTATAATTCATCAGTGTAATTTCTCCTTTATCCCCAGATCATTTACTCGATAAAAAACATTATCATCAATAAGCAATGCCTGTGCATTTCCCGTGTTCTTTTCTTCAGGTTGATGAACATCTATGCGAATGACCTTTCCGTTGTAGTCAGCACTCACACTATCCACGATCGTGTGTGAAATGACAATGTTCGAAGCATTGTAACTTGCAAGAATGGAATCGACTTGCCCTTCTGTTATTTTGGTATAATAGTCTTTATAATCCATCACCATGCCGCGGAACCAGAGAGGACCAAAACTGCGAAAAAGAAATCGGGTAACGTTATTTTTAATATCACTAGTTTGGAATCCGAGGTACGCTCGAATTGAATCGTTGATTTGATTAAAAGAAAAATCGTGATCAATTAGTTGAGGACTCAAACCAGCGTGAACAAAGATGATATCTCCTATTTTTTCAATTGAATTTTTAGTACGAAGCCATGCCCCAAGTTCGGAATCTTTTGAAAATAAATTCTTGAGTGCTTCAACTGGATTGTCTTTTTTACTGATTTTCTGTGCTGCTGCTATATATTTATCTTGTGCATAATCTATTCGCCCTTTGAGATCCATATTCTCATGATTACCAATAATAACATGCACCATACCGTTTTGTACCAACGCTTCTTGTTCCAGTTTGTAGATAAGCCAGAGAACCGGTGTGACGAATTCTCCCCTATCAACCAGATCTCCATTCACCACGAGATGTCCATCACTAAAAGCCCAGTTGAAATTTTCATCAATAATTCCATTTCCTTGGAGAAGACTCACCAGTGCATTAAAATTTCCTTCGATATCAGAAACGGCAAATATCCTTTCGATATTCGGATAACATGCCGGGTAGATTTTCAACCTGTCCTGAAGGGTAAAATAAAAGGTATCATTTGTTTCATTGGGAACGATAACCATAAATGAGTCTGTGTGAGCAGCTTCTCTTACATGTAGTTCGTTGTTTTCATTAATTTCATATATACGAACTGCTGAATTTTGATTGAAAATATAAGGACCGTCAATACCATCTAAAGAGTATTCTTCGATCTCATTATCTCCGCATAGTACGATTGAATGTGTGAATAGGAAAAGGGCAATAGAACTTAGCAGAAGGGCGATTGTTTGATTGATTCTATTTCTCTTTTTATACATGATTATTCTAACTCTTTTTTCTTTATGGTTATATTTTAAGATGTCTATTATGTGTCAATAATAATGGAAACCTTGCGAATGGTTGACGAAGGAGACCTTCGCAAAGGTTTGATGTGCAGGGTAAATCTGCATCTACCCACCACTAGAGGTTAACGACGGGTTTATCCCGTCGAAGAACCAATTTGTAAGTACAATTGCACATTAAATAAGCTCGATCCGATAGGCCTTCAACTCCTTCTTTCTTAGCTTATAGTCTGGACAATATCGTGCAAGCTCGTCCCAGAACTCTTTACTGTGATTCTTGATCTTAAGATGTACGAGCTCATGCAGTATTACATACTCCTGAAGCGAGTCCGGCAATACAAACAATTTATAATTTAGATTGATATTGTTCTTTATTGAGCAGCTTCCCCATATCGTTCTCTGGTTTTTTATGAACACCCGATTGTACGTGAAGCCATATTTCCGGGCTAAAAATTCCAGTTTATATATTAGTGCTGCTTTTGCAGTAATTCTATCTATCGTTTTTTGATTCTGAACAGGAGTTTGATAATTGTTTTTTAAATCTTCCATTTTTTGAAGGCACTTTTTGATCCAGTTGATTTTAGTTAAGACGAATTTATGAGCTTGTTTGAAAGATACACCTTTTGGTACAGCTACTCTTACTCTGCCTGATCTTACCGAGATACTGACACGCTTGGCTCGTTTGCTGCACTCGAAGAGAATGGGACCGATGGATGGGAGATTGATTTGCATACTGACTCTCTTATTATTCATCCATCATCTGGTTTTGCAATGTAAGCATCATTAATTAAAACTGGACTGTTAATCATTGAAAAATTTTTAATCAAATCATCAGTAAGATGATTTCTCTTTTTAACTTTCAATGT
>JAGHCS010000107.1 GCA_021160355.1 Candidatus Cloacimonadota bacterium | reverse complement strand
TTTCTCATGAATATGCTCCAGCAAAATTTCGCTTATATGAAATATTTTATTACTACAAATCCTAAAAAGATGTTTTTTCTCGTCAATGTTATTCATGTCGAACAATAAATTTAGATCAGAAATAATTGACATAACATTATGCTTCTAAAAATAAGCTGTAAATTTTATAATAACATTATTAGGTTTATTAATTTCTAATATTTAAAAAATACAGTAAAGAAATAGGTTTTTAATCGAGCCACCCTGACTGTTGAAGCAGGGTGGTTTTTGTATTTAGGAGTAATATGAAAAAGATTTTGATTATGATGATAATCATAATGCTTGGATGCTCATATAAAGATGGATACAAATTAATCGTCGGCATTATTAAACCATCATTGAATCATTTGCCATTGGATTTCGCTTTGGCTATAGATATTTTAGACAGGGAAAAGTACATTATTAAGGAATTTACTTCTGGGTGGGAAACGAATGAAGCCCTGATCTCTGGAAAAATTGATATTGCAATAATGCCTTTTACTTACACTTGGTTAGATGCTTCCAATGGGTATAAAGTTAGGATAATCTCTTTTTTTGAACGTGAAAGTGATGGGATAATTACACATCCCGATATTAAGAAACTCGATCATATCCAAGGCAAAAGAATTGGTGTTCTCCGAGCATCGACATTAGATATTTTTGCTGAGATTATGTCTGATGATCATAATATTGAAATGGAATTTGTTTATTTCCGTACTCCGATGGATATGGCTGCTGCCTTATATTCAGGAGAAGTTGATGCACTCAGCTATTATGTCCCATCCATATTCAAATTGGCAGACGAGTATAATATTGTATACTGGTATGGTGATGATTATCCATTTCATACCTGTTGTGATATCTCTGCTACTGAGGATGCAATAAATTCTAAAGGTGAATTAATACAAAACTTTCTTAATGGATTAGAATTTGCCATAAAGGAGCTTAATAGACACGCAGAACTTGCATATAAAGCGGTTGAAGAGTTTTTCGGATTATACTCTCCTTATTCTGAAAATTCTTTGCATCACACAAAATATGTAATGGGATTAGATGAAATAATGAAGGAATTCGAATTAAACGCATTTAATAAAATGATTGAGAAGGGGTATGGTGAACATCCTGTTAAACCGGAAAATGTATATTTCGAGATTAAATAAGTCGAGGATTTTAGGAATAGTATTCGTTGCCATCTTTTTTGCTGTTCTCGCTTCTTCGCTTGGGATTTCCTATCAAGATTTCGTGCAAAGTAATATTTCTATCCCGATCCTTCTTAAAGATATTCTCGTGTCTTTCTCACGTGTAACAATTATTTCAGTGATCGTCTGGGTGATCGGTATATTTGTCGGCTATATACTTCATCATTCATCACTGCTCAATGAACTACATCTCCCGATTATTAATTTTATTCGTCACATTTCACCCTTTGCATGGCTCCCATTTGCAATAATTTGGTTTGGATTAGGAGAAGGATCAGTTGCATTTATAATGTTTATTACATTATTTTTTCCAACTCTTATTGCAGTACCCGGTCTTTTTGCCGATCTTCCTCATGAATACATAGATGAGGGACGAGTGCTGGGAGCTTCTCGCGTTCAAATGTTTCTTTGTATCGAACTCCCTCTTACGCTTCCTTTACTTTTGAATTTATTTCGTATAATTTGGGGACTGGGCTGGACAGTAATCATTGCTGCCGAGATGTTGGGAGTAAGTAATGGGATGGGATACAGACTCTTGGATTTTCGCTACCTCCTGAAGTACCCGGAAATGCTTATCTATCTTATTAGCATGGGTTTTATCGGAGTAGTCACCGACTTCTTTATTAAGAAAATTATCTGTTATTATAAATTTAATTAGTTCGATCGGTATCGAGTAATAACCGGAAAGATCATTAACGCTATTTACTTATTTATTATAAATCCTCTTTTCTTAAATTGTTCTAATAAATTTTTTGAAGAGGGTTCCCATTGTCCTAATTTCCTGCTGATATGCTCGGTCCAGCTGTACGTTTCAAAATCATAAGTTTCTTCTCTATCTCCGGATAGTTCAATTTTGGCATTATTCTTTCTGTAATAATCCTGAGATAAGTAGCCATCGTCCATTTCTTTCTTTGCACGCTCAATTGCTTTTTCATCAAGTATGGGATATTCATTCTCGAATAGAGTTAAATCAAGGGGATACCGAGGTCGGGTGGGAGGATCTTCAGCAGGATAGCCAACTGTCAAACCAACTAATGGAAATACTTTTTGGGGGAGGTTGAATTGCTCTGCTATTTTGTCTGCATAGTAGGGAATAGCACCTATATAGCAGGTTCCAAGCCCAAGGCTTTCTGCAGCGATGACCATATTTTGAGCCATATATGCAGCATCCTGCAATCCCCAGATCAGGCAGGAAAGGTCATTCATAACGATTTTCCAATTTCTTGTTTTCATTATCTTGCTGATCTTATGAACATCCACACAAATGATGAAATAGAGAGGAGCATGAAAGGGATGTCTCTCTTTTTTACGAGAAAGTAGTACGCTATATGCCTGGTAAGCGAATGCTGCCTGCTGACCGGCACGCGTGATACTTTCAATAATATCATCAGGTACTTTTTTATCCTCGTACTTGCGTATTGATCGGTGCTGAAGGAGCAAGTCGATTACATCATTATATCTTTTATCCTGCATACTTTCTCCATTTTTGAAATTCATTCATTATGAAATATTTTTTGGTTTACTCATCCCAGAGTCCACAGTTTTTAAAATACTGCTCGGCACCTGGATGAAGGGGGAATCCCGTGTTGGTAAACGCATTTTTTGCTTCTATTTGTTCGATCGCTTTTTCATTGGTTGAAAGTGCTTTTGTATTTGAGAAGAGGGTTTTTGCTAGTGCGGTAACTTGTTCGGCAGAAAGAGAATTCCTCACAAGCAGAACAGTGTAATCACCTATGACGTGAGTGTCGTGGAAAAGTGATTTGTAGGTATGTTTTTTGAGTTCATGGCTGATTGTGCCCAATTTTAAGCGCATTTTGTCTCGCAGGTCTTTTGAGCAAGGCAGGATGGAAATACGGATTTCATTTTCCATATCGGTCACGATGTCGGCAGGTGAGGATGCCATAAAAATAAATACGTCGATAGCATTTTCCACAAGATGTATTGCTCCTGTTGTGTAGTTGTCAAATTCTACTTTTCCTCCACGCGCGACAATGTCTTCGTATGAAGTTCCAAGCTGGATAAGGATATTTTTTGTAATATATTCGCTCACAGTACCCTGAGTCAGTACACCCAGTCTGACGGGTAATTTTTTTATAAAGATGTCATCTATAGAAACCACATCATTATTTTGAGCATACTCGGTGCGGACAATACAATACAGATACTGCTTATACAGATTGCCAATGCACGAGACATTTGTCTGTGCTGTTTTAAAAGGGTCGTATCCCTCAATTGCTGCTTTACCCAAAACAGCAGTCGAGAATCCCAGGTCAATATCATTTTCATTCAAAGCAATAACATTTTTCACTCCGCCACCTGGTATGGATACTGTTTTTGTGAGCTTGTCCGAGTACAATTGTTCGAGCAGCTTACCGAAGGTGAACCATGTCCCACCGGAAGGGCCTGAACCAATTATAAGTTCTTCCGGGAATTCAACCTTAGTTTGAGTACAGCTTACTATTATCGCAATGACAACTAGAGGAAGGATGATCTTTTTCATGTAAAATTCCTCTATTAGTCTTTTTTCAATTTTACTACATGTCGTAAAATGTATACAAATATGAAAATCCCGATTGCATTACATAGAACCATTGGAAGCATGATATCTTTAACAATTGCGATAGACTGCGAATAGGGCTTTGAGAGCAAAAGTATCAGTATCATGTGGAAAAGCTCAAGGCACACTACAACTGTTATTGCCAGCCAGTAAGATAGAGATTTTTTAAAGGATTTGGACAAAAATCCTGCTATAACTCCAGCTAGAAGAGTAGCAAGAGAGCAGGGAAGATGTGTAATCCCACCCAGAAGAAAACGGTGCAGACCAGCGAGCAATCCAGTTATAATACCGATTATGGGTCCACCGATAAAACCTGCGACAAATGGAGCTGTGTCACGAATATTTGATATTGCTCCTAACACCGGAATACCCAGAGTAGTACCATAGATGCCGATAATTGCAAACAGGATTATTGTTTTTGTATGATCCAATACGGTTGCTTTATTGGCAAATATATTTTGGAAGGTTTCACTTTTACTGAATAGGAAAAATACAAACATAACAAGAAGGCTTTCCTGAACAAGATTGTATACAGATTCAAGAATTGTCATACCTTCAACAGGTGCAGCATTGAGTGTGGTAACACACATTATTAATATGAATAACACAAGCAATAGTTTTCTCATTTTTGACCTCTCTAATTTGTATTTATTGTATGTTCTTCTTCATTGAATGTAAGGTTTGATGTCCATTCATAAGAACCGTTCTTTTTTTCAATTTCCCAGAAATCGTAGTTGCCGAATTTTCTATCTCCGGCTTTGTTTAACGCAGTCCATCCGGTGCTTCCATAATAAGAATTTGCAGTATGAATGAAAGCATTAGCGAGCTCCTTTGGTTTTTCGTTTTTTGTAACCATACTGGATAGTGCAACCAGCCAGCAAGCATCATATGCGGCTAAAACATAGGATGATGGAGTTTCGTTATATTTGTTTGTAATTTGCAGGTTTATAAAATGAGCTTTTTCTGTTTTATCAGGACTGTACATCGGACAGAGAAAACCTAGGTCTATCGCTGTCTGAGCTGCGGTTTGATTTTTTAATATCAAATCGCTCGTAGCCGTACCATCGCTGCCAAACCAGCGCAGGTTGAGGAGATTTGGATATTGTGAGAGTGCTTCAAAAATAGGAGATGTTTCATCAAAAGCAAGAAAATATATACATAATTCATCTGATGTATAAGTTTTCAGAGACTCTTTTACAAGCTCATCCAGCCGGGCTAGGTACTCATCAAAATTTTCAGATAGAGTATCATAGGCAATTCCCTGCGAGAACTGAACTGAACTGTTATTAAGATATTCATCCATTGCATTAATGAGTCCTTTACCCCATGCATCATTTCGCCAAAATGGCAGCACTGCCTTATACTGCTTACTCTCAATTAACGTTGCTATTGCGAGAGCCTGATGTTTATCATCCGGAATGAGACGAAAAATAAAGTCGTTTTCAATTGCAAGTTCTGGCGAGGTGCTTTCTGTACTGATGACAAGCAAGCCATTCTCATCTGCAAAAGGTTTGATTGCAGAGAGTTCGGAGCTTGACTGAATGCCAATAATACTTTTTATGCCTTTTGAATGCATCAACTTTGCGTTGCCCAGTGCTACTATTGGATTTGTCTGGGTATCCTCAAATTCGATTTTAAAAGAATAGGGTTCTCCTATGCATGTCAGATAAGAATTGATGTCCTTTTCTGCAATTTCACACGCGACTTTCACAGGTGTTCCAAATGATGAAAGATCACCAGTCAGTGAAAGAAGTGCACCAATAGTGATGTCTTTTTTTGAGGAGCATCCTGCAAAAATGAGAAGGAGTAAAAGTAGGCTTAGAATTATAATTTTTTTCATATTGATCCTTTCGGCAATTTTATTATTTTAATTCCCCCATAGCCTCATCAATTGTATTGAAGATCGGGAAATCAGAATGGAAGTCAACAAGTTCAAGAATATGGAGAATATCATCATTTACAGAACAGAGTGCGATGACACCGTTGCTGTTTAACTCGCGAAGAGCATAGTAAAAGGCACGAATGCCGGAACTACTTATATAGTCTAGTTTTGAGCAATCAATAAGGATAGTATACTCTCCATCAAGGATGTGTGTGATCAGACTGTCTTGAAAATCTTTTGATGTGAAGGAATCGATCTTTCCATCCACGCTGATAATGCGTATATTTTTTTCCTTATTTGTCGTGATGTGCATAATATTACTCCTCTCTTTTGTTGCTGAAATACTGGATCGCGAGCATGGTGATATCATCGGACTGCGGTGTCCCATCAGCAAACTTATGGACCTCTTTAATTATCATTTTTAGAACTACATTTGGGCTTGAATCAGATTGTATTCGTAAAGTTTTTTCTAATTTTTTTTCACCGAACAGTTCATCCTTTTTATTTATTGCTTCAGTAATCCCGTCTGTATACAGGAATATGCTTTGACGGTCTGATAGCATCAGTTCTTCTGAGGTATATTGAATATTCTCCCGCAAGCCAAGTGGAGTTTTATGGGGAAGTTCTATTAATTCTATTTGATTTTCTTTGAGAAGATAGGGAGTATTGTGTCCAGCATTCGTGAGTGAAATGTGTCCGGTCGTAACATTAAGAATTCCTAGCAAGAGCGTCAGGAACATACAGTGTTCATTATCCCGATAGAGTTCTAAATTCACTTCGGAAATAATTTCTGCAGGAGAGGGAATGCCGGTTTGTCCTTTTTTGAGTAACATGCTAGTAGCGCGTATCAGACTCTTACTTCGAGCCATGAAAAGAGCTGCAGGCACACCTTTATCGGACACATCTCCAATTAAAAAACAGAGGTGGTCGTTGTCGATAAAGAAGAAATCATAAAGATCACCGCCAACTTCTTTTGCAGGTTCGAGCAGAGCATAGATATCAATCTCATCTCTCTCGGGGAAAGCAGGAAATGTTCTGGAAAGCATACTCATCTGAATCTCATGAGCAATTCTGAGTTCACTTCTAATTTTCTCATTCGCAGCAGTAGTAAGTTTGAGATCTGTAATATATTGTTGTAAGGTTCTCTCCATGCTGATAAAGGTTTCTGCAAGATGTCCCATTTCATCATGAGAGAATTTTGTGAGCCGGGATAATTCGGTGGAGTCAGTTATTCCAAAATTGTTTTCAGTAAGCTGACGGGCGTGTGAGGTAAGTATTTTTACCGGTTTTGTGAAACGGCGTACAATAAAAAAAGTGACGGTAAATCCTAAAAGTAAAGCAGCAAGTGTTATAAAAAGTTCTCTGTGAAAGATTCGCCTCGAAGGTTCTTTCATTTCATCAATGTAGAATGAAGAGACGATATACCAGTTTAGCGGTTCAAAGAAATCCACATAGGCAATTTTTTTGAATTTATAGTTCTCCTCATACCCGGGTTTATCCCATAAATAAATGTAAGGAGTATCGGGATTTTTTGATGCTTCAACAAGATGCTCCCAATGTTCAATGCCCATTCCAGATTCGTGTATATCGGCAAAATCAACGCCTTCCATTGTCGGGTGAACAAGAATAATGTGGTTGTTATTGAAAATGAAAAAATATCCGTTTTCACCGATTCGGATCTTAGAAAAGGTTTTCCGAAATTCGCTCAGAATTTCTTCAAGCTTGCTTTCTATATCTTTATCAATGTCATCGATATAAACTCCAGTACCGATGATCCAATTCCATGGTTTGAAATAGTAATTGTATGTGAGCTTCTCGACCGGTTTTGATTCATTAAGGCGGATATACCAGAATGACTCAAAGCAACTTCCTGTTTTATATACATTGTCCCTGATCATCTTTAGCGGATAGTTGCCCTTTACATCCTGGTATTCTGTCATATCAGAATCTTTTATAAGTGGATCCGGATGCGAGATTGCCACAAGATCGGTATTATAAATGTAAAAATAATCATTATTTCCATAACGGAAATTCTCAACGCTTTCGAGGGCAAATGCTTTTGCATCCTGTTCTGAAAGAACACCCTTTTCATAAAGCGAGTGATAGTAATCTATGTCTGAAATGACTAACCCTGTGACGTTTTTAAGCTGCTCTTTGTAGCGATTAAGGGCGTATTCTTTATGAAAAAGTAAACCTCGATATTCGTTTTCAACATACAATGAGATAAGTCTCCGCATGTCATGGACCGAAGCAGTAACAGTGTTCCACATGATCTTTTCGACTTCATATTGGGTGAAAAGCATAAATGAAAT
Organism: Candidatus Cloacimonadota bacterium; assembly: GCA_021160355.1. GTDB lineage: Bacteria > Cloacimonadota > Cloacimonadia > JGIOTU-2 > JGIOTU-2 > Celaenobacter. Next base: position 2,038 of record JAGHCS010000107.1, on the reverse strand, counting down.
GGTTGTACACATCAGTATGATAAGAATGAGAAGGAGCATCTTGGTGGTGAAAGAAAGAGAGCGCAAAGTAATTTTCATCGTATTTTACAAACCTTAAATTGCTGGTTGATTAATCGAGTTTATTTAAAACTTTCCTATCTTAAAGATGTTATGGTGTCAAGAATAATTTATTGACAGGAGTTATTTTATTGTGCAGTGATACGTAAAGGCATACATGGGCAAATAAAGAGACGAGCTTATAAGAAGATTAGGCGGAACACCTATCAGTGACTTAGATGTCACCGATGAAGAGATTTATCAGCTTGCGATCGATACGTATCGAAAACGAGGAGAAATCCCTCCGGATATCAGGAAACTGATCGAGAAATGTAAAAAATTAGAGAGTAGCTGAATTAACTTTAATTTAATAGCACACACTTCCCACTATCGGTCACTTCACAATTCACTTTCAAATTATAGAAGTAAATTCCAGATGGAACACCTTTTCCTACATCATTCTTTCCATCCCATTCGATAGAATGAGTACCTTTATCTATGGTTGAAGATAAAGTAGTCTTCACTTTTTGACCCCTCAAATTGAAAATCTCGATCGAGACATCTGCCTGTGATACAAGAGTGAATGAGATAGTTGTTGAATTAGTAAAAGGGTTAGGAGCGTTTCCAATTATATTACACTCTGCAATTTCAGTTTGCGGATCCAGCGCAGCACCGATATAGATTGGATCAAAATCAACAATACCGTATGATGGATTATCGTTTCCATCAATAATAGTGAGAGCGATTTCAGTATAATTGTCACTGTCCCAGGAATTATTTTCAGCTTTCATATCTAATGGTGATGCATTATACACACTAAAGGTCGTACCAGTCCCATCGATATTGTCATGTATATTATTTTCACCATCGTCATTCGTGTTAAAATTGCCAAGATCTCCAAGATTCGATGTGGCATTATTTATGCAGTAGAAACCGCAAAAGTTGAAAGCCACTTCATTTTGAACAAACGTACCGTTCGTACCCGAGCCATAAAGCATGACTCCGGCACCTGAATTTGGATCACCTGCAATAAAATTATTGCATATATCATTATTCTTGTAATAGCCCTGCCCGTTGTAGAGGTATATGCCTGTAAGGTTGTATTCAATAATATTGTTTTCGACATGGGGTGCTACTTCTCCATAATTATAGATATTTGCAAGTGTGATACCTTGCTTATCATTATGGTGAATGTGGTTATTTGTGATCGTTGGATTGCATTCACCTGTTGAGGTTTGGATAGCGAGTTGAATTCCGGGCCAATATGAGGTTCCCTGCCCACATGCTGTTATTTCACAGTTGTCTACTAAAGCGTTTGAATTTTCAGTGATGAGTATTCCGCATTGTTCACATGTGGTTATGTAGGATTGCGATATTTCCATATAGGAGGGATTTTCATCACCCATTGCAGAAAGATGAACCGCTTTTCTATGATCATCAAAAAAGCAGTTTTGTATGACAACCTGTGCATTTACCGAGTGAATTCCATACCCGTTTGTGCCATCGGTGTTTGAGATTCTACAATAACTAAATGTGCTTTGATTTACTTCATCCTCAAGTCGAATGCCTTCCCAAGTTGTAGTTCCCTGCCCGTACAATTTTATTGAATCACTTTCAGTACCCTGTGCTGTTATAAATCCTTCAGCAGTAATTCTAAAATTTCCCTGTACTTCGACCAGTACGCCCGGTTCTATAATGAGAGAGTTTCCGGCAGGAATAGTTATTGCACCAATGACGTAATAGGGGCTACCTGCCAGTGTCCAGGTCCCGGATTGATTGCCTGATACATTTGTATCGCACAATGCTATATGGGGGATAAGAAAGGTTGTAATGCCAAGTAAAATAAAAAAAATGCACTTTTGTTTCATGTTGTCCTGCCCAATTAATTGTTTGCGAGATTTGTGTTTCTTTTTTAAAATATGTCAAGGTAAAATTATATCAGAAAAAAATCTCATTCGGAATTTCATTGGTGCCGCAATTTCAGAGAGCTGAAGGATTATAC
>JAGHCS010000209.1 GCA_021160355.1 Candidatus Cloacimonadota bacterium | reverse complement strand
TTTTTTGATAAAATAATTATTCTGATTATAGTAAAAATTACTGCCAAATTTATCAAGTGTCGGTGAAATATTTTCTATAATACTATTTGCAGCTAATTGTATTTGACCACGGCATAGTATTAAAGCCATTATACTTACATTATTCCTTTTGCTTATACATCCTTTCATGATTGATGCTTTTTTTATAATAAAAATTTTAGGTTGTCAAGTAAATTACATTTTTTTTCAAATTCCTTTCAATATCGGTCATTAATTAACCCTTGCTTTTATACTTGAGACATCTTGTTTAGCATGTCTTTAGTGAATACACAAAAGCTGCGCTTTAGTATTGTGAAAGAAATCTCATTCCTGTCACTGAAAGGACTTTGAAAAACTGGAAGGTATATTGCTTCGGTTCAAGCTCATGTTACTTCACAAAAGGACCAGAACGAATACAGGAACACGAACGTGAGAATAAAGAATTGCATAATAAGTTGATCCAGTGCTTGGACCACATAATCTAATTTCAAAACAAAAAAAAGTAATATCAAAAAGTGGAAAATATTAAGTTTGCACCAAACACAATCGAGACTTGTTCTCTACTTACATGTAAGAAATCTTAGCGTTGTTTACACTTTTTATGTTTTCTGTGTAAAGAGCCCGTAACGCTTTAATTATCTATATGTCATTACGTTACAGTCTCTTTCCACCCCAGAAAACAATCACTTTCAGCTCTTGATTTTTGTAAACAACGCGCGAAAATCTCACAACTTACATTATAAACTGTTGTCACCCCACATCTTGAAATATTTGTTAATTTAGTTTTCGATTTTTGTTAATTTCCTGAAAATTTATAAAATAGTAAATCGTAATTACAAATTGTTAAACTTAATTTCCCCATCCACAATCGTCATATATGGTTTTGCTTCTAACCAGAATTCATTCGGTTCATGCTCGAAATCATCAATTACGATGAGGTCAGCACGTTTGCCAGGTGTAATTGAGCCAATTAGATCATCACTTCGCATTCCTTTTGCTGCATCGATCGTATAAGCCCGGATTGCTTCCTGCACTGTTATTTTCTGCTCAGAAATCCAGCTCTTCTCATTTGGATCGCAATGATATTTTCTCTCAATTGCAGAGTATATTCCAAGAAATGGATTGTGCGTTTCGACCGGTACATCAGAGCTGAATCCAATAATCGCTCCCTTATCGAGCAGGGATCGGAATGGATAGGAATTTTTTCCATATTTCCCCAACAATCGCTCTGTAGTTTTCACATCAGTACTTATATGGATCGGCTGCATCGAGCAATATATTCCCTCTTGTGCAACTCGCTCCTGGTCTTCCGGCAGACAGCACTGAAGATGTTCAATGCGATACAACAAATCTTTAGATTTTATTTCAGGAATATTCTTCACTTTGATAAGTGTATTGATAACGTAATTATTTGCTTTATCCCCTATCGAATGAATGGTCGGAGAAATATTGTGTTTCGCTGCAAAGTAAACCATTTCAAACAATTCCTTTTCGCTATGAAAAAGAGTGCCGTAGTTATCCGGCTCACCAATGTACGGATGAAACATATATGCAGTGTGAGAGCCGATCGATCCATCCATAAAAAGTTTTAATCCACCATATTTGAACCACTCATCACCGGTATAAGATCGTACTCCCCTTTCGATCATTTCATCAAGTAAATCTAATCGGAAATGCCAGCATGTCCGCAAGTTAAGTTGATTTTCATTATTTAAATATGTGAATAATTCGAGGGCTTCTTTACCTTCCATACTGTTGATACCGGTTAGCCCAAGATGATGAGCTTCATCAATTGTATCTTTGATAAGAGAGACCTGTTCTGGGAAGGATGGATTGGGTCGAGCTTCATTAATGAATTTCCATGCCTTTTCATAAAGGAGACCGTTCAAGGTGCCGTCTGGATTTCGACCAATACTACCCTCTTTCGGATCAGGTGTGCTTTCCTTTATATTCATTTTTTGTAGAGCCTTTGAATTGCATAAAAAGGAGTGAAGATCTTTGCTGGATAGTGAGACTGGAATATCGGGAAAGATCTTATCTATAAATTCTATATTGAAAAAAGCAGGATCATCCCACAAATTATTATCCCAACCGAAACCGTGTATCCACTCTTTCATTTCAGGGTGATTGTTCCGGAAATTTTCTAACCGTGTTTTTAACTCCTGAATAGATTTTGAGCCGGTAAGATCAATTGATCTTTTTGAGAATGCATAATTCACAAAATGAGTATGGCAGTCTATAAATCCCGGGAGTACGACTTTTCCCTTTAAATCAATCTTTATAGTATCGTTAAAAATCGTTTCATTAAATTCATCACTTCTGCCTACAAATCGAATTTTATTATCTACGATATAAACAGTATCTGCGATTGGAATATTGAGATCTTGAGTGAGGACTTTTGCATTACGTAGTAATATCTTCATGGGGTGGAGTTTTTGAAGTAGTATAAAAACGTCAATTTTTTAAAATGGTTTTGTGTTCAATATCATTTTTTTTATCTGCGCAAATCTGCATCATCTGTGTTAATCAGCGTTCTATTAAAATGGAGCGGGTAACGAGACTCGAACTCGCGACTATTAGCTTGGGAAGCTAGCACTCTACCACTGAGTTATACCCGCTCTTTACCTCTCATACACCACCCCAACAAACCCAACAATCCGGTCGTGCTCATCCATTTTATAAGTCCATGCCATCGAAACACACACTTCCTCTCCACTCTTTTTCTTAAGCAAACCTTTCCATACTGAGGGTTTGGGCTTTTTATGAAGAATATCCGCAAAATAACTGTTTATACTAAACGAATCTTCTGTTTCTGAATTATATAGTTTTCCAATATTTGTACCCAGCAGCTCTTCTATTGTATATTCGAATAATAGGGATGCAAGATTATTTGCAAAAGTTATAACTCCGCTCTTATCAAACTCCTGAATCGCAACGGGAAGATTGTTCAAAAGTTCTTTATGCCACTCTCTTTTTTCATTAAGAGTGTCTTCCTTTTTAACCCGCTCGGAGACTTCAGTCATTGTATCCATGATTTGTATCGGATTTCCTTCATCATCATGTATGATCGATGCACAAAAATATCCTGGAAAGATAGAACCGTCCCGTCTCAATAAATTCAACTCAATATGGACAATATCACTATCCGATTCGAGCAAATTGCGCAACTTTCTTGCTGCTTTGTCTCTGTCATCAGGTGCAACAAGCTCGATAATCTGTTTGCCCACGAGTTCTTTCGGGTCTTCATAACCGAACATCTCTGCTTTATATTTGTTGCAAAATACAATATTTCCTTCGAGATCAAGAATTGAAAATCCATTTTGAGAAGTTTTTACAAGAGTTCTGTAAAGTTCTTCTTTCATTCTTAATGCTTTTTCTCTTTCTTGTGATTCTGAAATATCAATTGAATTGCCCACACTTCCAATCTGATTGCCTTGTGCATCCTGCATTAACGCTGAAGAGAGATAACTGACAAATTCTTCACCATTCTTCCTTTTGTTTCTTACAACACCATAAAATGTTCCATTTTCCTGAATTAATTTTCCGATTCGGACACATTCATCAGCATCTGCATAGAGCAATTTTACATGCTCTCCGATAACCTCTTTCTTATTATATCCAAAATTTTTCTCAGCAGCACTGTTGAACTCGACTATTTTTCGATCATTATCCACGGATATGAACATCGTGAGTGAACTTTCTATAAGATTTCGTACATATTCATGCATTTCCTGCAGCTTGGCTTCATTTTCCTTTCTCAATGTAATATCTTCAACTGAACCAAGAATTCTGGCTACTTTGCCACTTTCATCTATAAGACAAACACCATTCACATATGCATACAAATAATCCTTATCCTGTTTTTGCAATCTACATTCAATCTGAAAACGTCTGCTTGTTTTTGCTGCCTTATTTATTGCACTGAGGGTGTCATCTTTATCATCCGGATGAATCAATAAAACCGCATTGTTAAATGAAAGAAAATCTGTAAATTCGTCTGAAGTATACCCAAACATTTCCTTAACAGCACCAACAACTTCGATATTTTGATTTGAGTAATCTGCATCAAATACGACCTGCCCTGTCTGCTCAACAGCGAGCCTGTAACGCTCTTCGCTTTCTTTCAAAGCGTGCTGGATACGTTGCCTGTCAGTAATATCTCGGCAAATAATTCTGATCTCAGAGGGAATACCATTTTCATCAAAAATGAGCTGTGTGCGTTCGTGAACATGAAATACTGAACCATCTTTTGCAACTTTCCTGAATTCGAGTTCACTGAACTCCTCTTTCTTTTTGAAAATCTCCGAAACCTGCTTTTTTACATCCTTCAGATCATCGTGATAAACGACCATCCATACAGCTTTCCCGATCAATTCTTCTTTTGTATATCCAAGATATTCTGCGCCAAACTGATTGACATCTGTCACGTTGCCTTCGGGTGAAACTGAAAAATACATGTCAGGAGCATTATCATAGAGATCCTGGTATTTCTTTTCGGTTTTGGCAAGCTCTACCTCTACCATCTGGCGTGCGGCTTTCTCTTTCTCTACTCTTCCCTCAAGAATTTTAGTTGAGTGCAACTCGTTTATGATCTTCAGCAAATGGTCATAATTAAGAGGTTTTTGTAAAAAACGGTCAATGCCGATATTGATTGCTTCAAGGAGATTCTCTTTTTTATCAAAGGCAGAGAGTACTATAATAACGGTTGAAGGGTCGATCTCTTTGATTCTTCGAGCCAGCATCAATCCATCCATCTTTGGTATAATGATATCGACAATAACTACATCAGGTCGATACTTTTCAAAGAGTTTTAATCCTTCTTCACCATTGACAGCAGAGTACACTCTTTTCACTCTTTTTTCCAGGATCATACTCACAGAGTTGAGTATCAATATTTCATCTTCGACGTATAAAATCGTAATATCTAACGTTCCCATAATGCATCCTTAAATAAGTTTTGTGTGTAATAATCTTTCTG
>JAGHCS010000019.1 GCA_021160355.1 Candidatus Cloacimonadota bacterium | reverse complement strand
TCAATAACTTGTGTGTCTTGGGTATAACAAAATGATGTTAAAATGATAACATGTATTATTAAGCTTATAATTAATTTTGATGTCTTCATTATTTTCATCTCAATTTTTTTTCTCCATTCTCTTGTCCTCCTTTACATTGTGAAGTCAATTAAGGAGTAATTCCCGCAAGTAATCGTTTCAGTCCCAATATCCAGCACTCACATTTCAATTTCACTTTTCATATAGAATACCTCTCTAATTTGGGAAGTAAGATAGAGAGGCAGTCGCTATTTGAATTTGTTCTTAACCATCATTGGTTTATTAATGACATAATATCTACAAAATTCTGTGTAATTCATTATTACTCCAAACATTTTTTTAAACCAAAGAATTTATTTGTCAAATAAAATGTTCTTCATAGGTTATGAACATGCGAATAATTAGTTATAATAATAATTTGACATAAAATCACAGCATTCAAATATCTGTGGTTCAAAACATAAAAGAATAAGGAGTTTCTACATGATTCGAATAACTCGTTCTATGATTATTGTCTCGATTTTATCAATTTTGATATTAGCGGGGTGCGAACTTGGAGAAAAGCAAAAAGATAAATCGCAGATCCTCGCACAATGGGATGGGGGCACGATCACGGAAAAGGTCTTTAACGCACGCCTTGATCAAATACCTCAATTTTATCGTCCCCGCGGTGGCTTTACTGTCGAACAAAAGCAAAAATACCTCGATGACTATTCAATCGAAGAGATCTTCTATATTGAAGCATTGAGCAAAGGAATGGAAAACACTCAAAGCGCCCAGGAATTCTATCGTCAGAATGCCGAAAGAGTCATTCTTGATAAGTACTACCAGGAACAGATCAAAGACAAGATCAAACCTACTGATGCAGAGCTTATGGCATACTATGAAGCGCATAAAGATGACTTTTATAAGAAATCTCCGACTGCTACGCTTCTCTATATAGAAACCAAAACAAAAGAAAATGCAGATGCGGCATACCAGGAACTGGTTTCCGGCAAGGATTTTGTTGAAGTTATGAACGTTTACACTACAAACGAAAATCTGAAGAAAAAGGGTGGAAAGATCACGAATATCAGAAAAGGCGGTTATATTCCCAATATTGGTAGATCAGAAGAACTGGATTCCCTCATTTTTATTGCCGAAGTAAATGATGTCATCCCGCCGGTTGAATTCAATGATGCATTTCACATTGTGAAAGTTGCTGATCTTGACCTGAGTACTATCCGTCCATATGATGAAGTGGAAAAAGATGTGAGCAGCAGATATACCAGCGAAAAAGAACAGGAACTCCGCGCACAAATCCTCGATAAACTATTTGTGAAATATAATATCTCAATAGACACACTTGCTGCACAAGAAATAGATTTTGCAGAAGCAGATTCTTCAGATATTGCAGGAAGCGTAGTAATCATTGCATCATCGGTTCCAGAGCTTGTTTATACTGCAAAGGATTTTGCCCTCGAAGTCAGCATGTTCCCGATGGAAAGAAAACAACTCATTCAGGAAGCCAATGCAAAGATTGATTTTATCAACGAAAAAGCCAACAATAATGTGCTGTATCATGATGCAATAAAAAAAGGGTATGAAAATCATCCCGAAATCGCAGATGAGCTTCGCAGGGCAAAGATGATCGGCGCTCTTCGAGAATATTATAAGCAATTTGTTGTGGACGCAGCAGTGGTTCCAGAAGAAGAAATCGTAAAAGCATATGAAGCAGATAAAGAAAAACGCTATGTGAACAAGCCACATGTCAAAGTGCAGGAATTTGCATGCGAAAATCAAGTTACTGCCGATTTCTTACTCTTTAAAGCCAAGGAAGCACAAACTGATGATGAACTCAACGGACTGATTCAAGAATACTGTGTAAAAACGGCTAATGACGGCATGATCGGGCCTATTTATGAAGGCGGAATTATACCCGGAGTGGGGAAAGACGATACATATCTTGAAAAAGTATTTTCAGTGCCGGAAGGTTCTTTCAGTGATGTGTTTGAAGACGTGAAAGGAAATTGGGTATTCTTCAAAGTTGTAGAATTCACACCAAAATCCTATCGCAGCATTGATGATGTCCGCGCCGAACTCGAGACCAATCTTATGAGAAAAGCCCAGCAAGACCTCTTCGAAAAACTCAAAACCGAGATGCGCCAGAAGTATAATCTCGTGGTCTATCCCGAACGTCTTGAAGAAAAACTTCCTGCCGATTCACTTTTCACTCTTGCCGAAGAAGCCATGACACAGAAAAACTATGCACGTGCTAACTACTACTACGACAAAGTAATCGAAGACTATGCAAACGGGCAGGATGATTATAAGGCAAAATTCATGAAGGGTTTCATTTACTCCGAATACCTGAAGAATGACACAAAAGCTCTCGAGATGTTTGAAGAAGTACTCACCTATCCGAAAGAGGGTGTGGTGACAGATACGACACTTCATCCCTCAGCACGTTATATGCTGAAAGCCCTCACCGGAGAGGAAGATATTCTCGAGAAGATCAACCAGCAGTCCGAACAGATGAATACTGATAAATAAAGCAATTGCATCCTTACATATATAAAGCGGAGCTTTTCGGAGTTCCGCTTTTTTGATTGTAAATAACAATCGCCATTATAAAACTTGACACGGTAAAGTGCAATGATGCATAGAATTACAAAAATCTCAGGAATATCACATGGCAAAAGTACAATTAGATAAAATAACAAAGATATACGAGAACAGCTTCGTGGCAGTAAAAGAAGCGGACATTACTGCGGAAGACAAAGAATTTGTCGTACTGGTTGGTCCTTCCGGCTGTGGAAAAACAACTACATTGCGTATGATTGCAGGACTCGAAGATGTGACCTCCGGCGATATCTATATCGGGGAAAAGGTCGTGAATAATGTCCTTCCCAAAGACAGGGACATCGCAATGGTGTTCCAGAATTATGCACTCTATCCACACATGACCGTATATCAGAATATGGAATTCGCTCTTAAATTACGTAAAACCCCAAAAGACGAGATAGATGGCCGAGTGAAAACTGCAGCTGGTTTACTCGGTATCGAACAGCTCCTGGACAGAAAACCAAAGCAGCTTTCCGGCGGTCAGCGTCAGCGTGTAGCACTGGGTAGAGCAATTGTGCGCCAGCCAAAAGTGTTCCTTTTTGATGAACCTCTCTCGAACCTCGATGCAAAACTGCGTGTGCAGATGAGAGCCGAGATCATCAAACTGCATAAGAAACTTGAAACAACCATCATTTACGTAACCCATGACCAGACCGAAGCCATGACAATGGGCGATAAGATCGTTGTTATGAAGGACGGACTTATTCTGCAGATAGATTCACCTATAAATGTATATAACCATCCCACTAATAAATTCGTTGCAGGATTCATCGGAAGCCCGGCAATCAACTTCTTTAACGGCAAGATCAGCAAAAAGGGCAGCCAACTTCACTTTGATTTTGGTACCTTCTCCGTTAATATTCCAGACTCGTATGATGATTCCCTAAAAGAATATGTTGATAAATACATCACAATGGGTGTGCGCCCGGAAGATATCTACCACAAGAAGTATTCATCAAATGCAGAAATTCCCGCGGAAATGCATGCACTGGTAGAAGTGGTGGAACCCCTTGGTTCTGAATTTGTGGTGAATTTCGAAACCGGAGACACGATCTTTACAGGACGCCTCGAACCGAAAGAAGAGCCCAAAATGGGCGAAACTATGAAGCTTGTGTTCGACATGAAAAAGGTGCACTTCTTTGATAAGGAGACCGAGAAAACTATCGTGTAAATTTCCAAATTCTAATTCCTAATGTCGAAAGGGGTTTACTGGAAAATATATGAAGGTTAAAATGAGAGGATGTAGTGTTGATAGGCACAAAAGTGGTATAACAACAGAAATCTATACCCTGAGTAAATCCCAAAATGACAAGTCATATAAATGAAAAATCCACGATATTTGTCGTATACAACTACAAAATCTGTAGTGTTCGCGACAAAATTGTCGGGGACACAGACATTATGTGCATTCATTTTATAATTAATTTGAAAAGATTTATTGAAGATTTGGTGAAATCAATGAAGAAAGCAAGAATAAAAATTTACAAAAAACTCGGTACGTATTTAATGCAATAGAAGAGTTGATGAATGTTCTCAAAAAGCACGGAGCAAATAAAAACAAAATAGAAGTTTGTTTGACCGGTGGAGCAAATGTTTTGCAAAGAAAAGATGATAGTATCGGACAGAACAATATATCTTCCGTAGAAGAAATACTGAGAGACAAACAGACCAGGATTGCAGCCAGATCTTTGGGTGGAATTGAGAGAAGATGTGTTACACTCGATGTGGAAACAGGATGTTTAAATCTATCAATAGGCGATAGTTTGGAAAAATTATTCTGGGAGTTTAATTAGTCCCAAGGGGAGGAAAGAAGGTAGAAAATGAAAAAAAAGTTTAAATCAACAGGACAGCAAAAAGCAATCGAGCAGCAGCTCCGTGCAAATGTTCAGCACCTTCAAGCTACAGAACAGCAACTGAGGGCAGCCAAACAGCGATTGAAAGCATCGGAAGAGCAGACAAAAAATGC
>JAGHCS010000090.1 GCA_021160355.1 Candidatus Cloacimonadota bacterium | reverse complement strand
TTGAATTAATATATCGAATTGTAAAGCAGCTCGTAGAATTTTTATTCTTCTTTAAAATTTCATTTTTTATTAATAAATATAGTGAAGAGAATCCAAAGAAGGCAGCAAGCAAACCGCGAAATTCCGTGACCCACACAACCGATTCAACTTGTAGCGGATGAAGCAAAAAAATGAGTGCTCCAAAGAATGCATACCAGTCATTCTTAATGAGTAATTTCAAGATTCTGAAAACGAGAAGCCCATTCAAAGTATGAAAGAGAAGGCTGAATAGGTGAAAAGCAAAGGGATTAAATCCATTAACTTTTTGTCCCCAAGGGAGAAAGCTTCCAATCTCTTTAATTAGCGCCCATGAAGTGTAAGGGACAGGAATGTACATTTGTGCATACGGCTCCGTCCAGAAATGAAGGACATGCTTGGAAGAGGGATATTGAAGATACCTATTCTCAATAAGGTTAGGGTCATTATCATCCCACACAAATTCGTACGATGTACACTGCCAGTACACAGCAAGAGGAATCAAGATAAGCAAGAAATAAATGAGTAATCGGGATTTTGTGCCAGTCATACTATTTTCCCTGTGACGCTTTTGCAAGAGTTTCCATGAAATGACTGTTGACTTCTATCCCGCGGATCTGCGCTTTCCGTATTTCTTCCCATGCTTTATCATATTTCTTTAGGTAATAATACACAACTGCCTTACTTACATAAGCAATGTTGAATTCAGAGTCGATTTCTAGAACAGTATTAAAGTAATCGAGAGCTTCATTAAAATTCTTTTGTCCTAGCAAGAGATACCCTTTTTTATACAACGCCTTAGTAAAGCTCGTATCAAGATTAACTGCATTTTCAAAGTCGGTATTTGCGGCATCATACATTTTTAAACGCATGAATTCATTACCTCTATTATAATATGCATTTGCTTCAGTATGAGTTTTCTCAATGCAATGACTCCACAGAGTAATATTATTTTTCCACACAGGCACCTGGATAAATGCTGTGTCAGCAGCGAGAATTACAACTAGTGCTGCTATTAAAATTCTTACAGGCGTGAAAGTAAAATATCTATATACTACACCAGCGAAGAGAGCGACACCGATCATCGAGATGTATATATATCTGTCCGCAACTGTTGACCAGTTCTGAAAGATGAAAGGCACAAGCCCGGAAACCGGCAAGAATCCTATTATAAAAACAAAATATGCAAAACTCACATTCTTTATTTTTCTGTGATATATACCGAGCAATACCAGAAGTGAAATCGGGATTATCCATATGAAGTATGAAGCCCATGAGGAAAGCACGATTTGGGGTGTTCGAGCATAAGAGGGGGAAAGATTAAGAGGGAAAAATATTTTTCTAAGATAGAAAACAATGGAATCCATCCAGATAAAAAAGCGTGAAAAGAGAGGGACTTCATATTTTAGAACAAAAGCCGGCTGGAATGTTTTTGTGAGATAAAATACAGCAAGCGATATAATAATATATGGAATTGATCGCTTGACGATCTGTTCTAAACGAAGTCCCTTGAACATAAGTGCATAAATGAAAAAGATTGGAAAGAAAACAACGCCAACAGGTTTCGATAAAACAGAAAATAAAAATAGGACAATGCAAAGAAGTGTATCAAAAAAATTCTTTTTGATATGAGATAGCGATTTATCTGCTGCGAGCAAAAACAGTAAACCCCAAAATGTCGAAAAGAGACCCCGGAACTCCGTCACCATCGAAACCGCTTCAGCCTGGATGGGGTGCGCAAGGAAAATAAACGAACCAATGAACGCGGCAGCATTATTTTTAAGGATTTTTCGCAGAAAATAGAATATGAGAATGCAATTTATACCATGGAAAAGAATATTAAAAAAATGAAAAAAAGAAGGATTAAAAGCAATACCGATTAAAATTCTGCCGACTAATGTGATGAAAAAAATAGCAGTATACGAGATTGGAATGAACATACCCTGATATGGTTTGATCCAAAAATGGATAAGATTCTGAAAAGACAACCTCTCAAGATTCGGATTTTGTACAAGGTGAGGACCATTGTCATCCCACACAAAGTCAAATGTGATGGATTGTCCATAAATTATAAAAGTAAAAATTATCAGCAGGAGCGCAAGAAGAGCAACAGAAATCCTATTTGTATCTAATGCACATTTTTTCATAGGAAAAAGATTGCTAATTTTTTCGGAATGAGTTTACGTCGATATTGTGTTTGTTAAATTTTTCATAAAGATTGGGTCGCTTAATACCCGACAATTCTGCAGCTTTTGACACATCTCCACCGCATTTTTGTAAAAGTTTTTCTACATAATTCTTTTCGAAAGCATCCTTTGCTTCTGCGAAAGGTTGGTTTACATTATAACTTAAATTATCATCAACATTTACATCTTGTTTTGTATATATTGTGCTCGGAAGATCTTCTAAGACTATTTTGTTATGAGCACTCATCGCTACCGCATGTTCTATAGCGTTTTTCAATTCTCGTATATTTCCTTCCCATTGACAAGAAAGGAGTACAGGCATAACGCTATCTGAGATCTCAAGATTTGGTTTTTCATATTTTTCAGCAAATTCACGCACAAATGCATTTGCAAGTAGCACAATATCGTCTCGTCTTTCACGGAGGGGTGGAATATGAATGTGAATGATGTTGAGACGGTAGTATAAATCCCTGCGAAAATTTCCTTCTTTAACTTCATTTTCAATATTTTTGTTTGTTGAAGTGATGACACGCACGTCAACCTCTATGTCCATATCTCCACCGACCTGACGAATCATACTTTTTTCTAAAACACGGAGAAGTTTAACCTGAAAAGTTTTGGTGGTTTCTGTTATCTCATCAAGAAAAAGAGTTCCGCCATCTGCCTCCTGAAAATAGCCGATCTTATCCCTAATTGCATCAGTAAAGGAGCCTTTTTTATGACCAAAAAGCATGCTTTCAAGAAGATTCTCTGGTAATCCGCCACAATTGACAGCCACGAATTTTTGATTTTTTCTTTTGCTATTTCGATAGATTAGATCAGCAAAAAGGTCTTTGCCGACTCCTGTTTCACCTGTTATCAGAATAGTTGTATCCAGAGGGGCAATCTTTTTTACTTTTTCCATGACCTTCTGAATAGAAAGACTATTTCCAATGACCTGTGTTCTGTCAAATTCTTGCGTGAGGATGCTTCTGAGCCGCTCAATTTCTTCATGCTGCCATTTTGTTTTGAGTATTTTTTTTATAATGATCTTAAGCAGATCGAGATCTTCTACGGGCTTTTCTACAAATTCTTCTGCACCTATTTTCATTGCTTCGACAGCCATACCAATAGAAGCCTTCCCGCTTATAACGATCACCGACACATGAGGCCAGCGTTTCTTTATTTGGGTGAGAAGTTCGATTCCATCAGTTCTCGGCATGACCATATCAGTCATTGCAATGTGATATGTTGACCTCTCGAGCTTTTCAAGCGCTTCTTCGGCAGAATCGGCTGTATCAATATCATATTCATCTTCAAGATGACGGCGGAAAATATCCAGCGTATCCTGTTCATCATCGACGATCAGTATTTTGGCATTTTGTTTGAAAAATTCTGTCTGAAGTATATCGTTTTCCATGTAGTAATTTTACCTTTTTTTGTAAGGAAGGAATATTGTAAAGGTGCTTCCTTTATCTCGTTCTGAGCGGACTGTAATGTATCCGCCATAGCGTTCAGCAACGTTTTTACAGATCGCAAGCCCAAGTCCAAATCCACCCTGTTCCTTTCCCTTTTTTGATGAGTAATACGGCTCAAATATCGCGGAATGGTATCTTTCTTCAATACCCTCTCCTGTATCTCGTACTTCTATTGCTACCATGTCATCAGTCTGATATGTACACACCCAAATATTACGTTCTTTGCTATCATGCATAGACTCAATCGCATTATTCACAAGGTTAGTAAAACTTTGGCTTATATCGCTATATACAGCTTTCACTGGTGGTAAGTCATTAAAAAGATTTTTTTCTAAAACTACGTAGTGTTTAAAGAAAAGGTTGTGCTTGAGCAGCTCGAGCTCTTCCTCGATAAGCAGGTTGATGTCAATAGGGCGCATCATGGAAATATTGTCCTGCTGTACTTTTCTTAAAAGTGTTTTTACTGAATGAGATATATTTTTGGCAGCATTAATAATTTTATCAATATCGTCATTGTCCTTGTACTCTTTTTTCGCAAGCTGTGCATATCCGAGAATTGAATTAAGCGGGGAATTCATATTATGCACAACCCCTTCTACCCTTCTTCCGATCTCGGCTAATTTATTACTCTTTATGATCTCCATCTCAAGGGCTTCGCGCGCTTTCTTTTCATTAATCTCACGTGTAATATCAGTAATTGTTGCAACCATGCGCAAGCCAATCGTGTCATCAACAGCTTTGATATTTAAGATAACAAATTTTACGAACTTCTTAATACCGGGAAGATTGATCTCGAGACGGGGAAGGGTCAGGCTGTCTTCATGAGCTTTGGATATAAGATCCTCGTCAAGGCGGATAAATTCTGATAGATTCTTCCCAATGATCTTTTCTGGAGAAACAATTTCAAGAATATCCATAGCGCTTGGATTACAAATCAAAATGTTCATCTTTGAATCCATCCACAGCACGCCGATATCAATATTATCAGTAAGGACTTTATATTCAAGCAGTGATTTGTGATATTCCACAAGTGATTTATTCATTGAACTGAAGGCAGAAACCATGTTGCTGAGTTCGCCCCCATATTCGTCTTCAATATGTTCTATACCAAGTGGATTCTTCTCAATCCTCTGCATTTTATCGCTTATCTGTTTGACTGGCTGCATTATTTTTTTTGAGAACCAATTACTCAAAAAACTTACGATGACCAGGCTTGATGCAGAAAGTATGAGAAAGAAGAAGAACATACTCTGGCGATAAAATTTATTGAACGCTCTTTCATAAAGATAAACAGTAAGCGAAGCTGGTTCGTTGAAAATATTATAATTAATGAGAAGACCAATAGCAATTTCTCCATTAATACGCAACACCGACTCATTATTTTTTGTTTTTAATACAGCGGGAAGTTTCTTCTCAAGATCAGGAAGGATTTTTAAGAGAATATCCTGCTCTGGATTGAGTGGTTCCGAGAAAGGTAAGAGAAAAATTTGAGGATTTTGTGTGATTCCTATATCGAAAGAAGTTATCTGATTAACATTGAGAAGAAATCCGAGAAATGTTTTCTTTTGATCATTTTCAGAATAAAGAGGGGCGTAAGAGAAGTAATATATTTTATTTGAGAAGTTAGCAGAAAAACCCTGTGCAGAATTCTGTTTTGCCAATAAAAGCATTTTCGGGAGAAAGGATTCAACCAGCTCCCACTGCTCGCCATAGAGCATATTGCCCTGAGTATCGAAGAGGGCTGTATATGTTGCGAAAGAGCGATCATCGTACGATTTGAGTATTGAATGGATCGAAGCAATATCTTGATCCTCGACTGCAGCAGTAAGCGTCGAATCAGTTGCTATTTCTGAAGTAAAATTATTCAAACCGTTTGTGTAATCGAGCTGAAGCGCTTTCAGGTTTGTAAGAGTGCGGGAAATTCTCTCATATTCGAATTCCGAAATGCCAAACTTTGTAAGTTGCCAAATACTAAATATCAGAATGAATACAAGAGAAAATGTAAATATGAAATAGAGGGCTAAAATTTGTTTTTGCAGCCCTCGTTTTTTCTTTTTCATAAAATTATGATAGAATACTTATCAAAAAAAATTAATGCAAACCGAAAATTAAAGTAATTATAAACCGAGTATTTGACTCACGGTTTTATGAAACTCTTCTGGTTCAACAGGTTTGTCAATATAAGCGTCGGGCTCGGAGCCAAGAGTTATACCCATGTCTTTTGCGTCATATCGAAGTCCGGTAGTGGTTGCTATACCGGTAAGCATGATTACAGGAATATTTTCAGTGTCACCTTTTTTCGTGAGCTCTTTAAAAACCTGGAAACCGTTCATAACAGGCATCTGCACATCCAGAATGATAAGATCGGGTTTGATCACCTCAGCTTTCTGTAATCCCTCAAGACCATTTATTGCGGTCTCTATCTCAAAATCGCCAAGTTCAGAAAGCATTGCTTCTGAAAATGCCGTCGCATCCGGTTCGTCATCAATAATAAGTATCTTTTTATTTTCTGCCATTATGTACCTCCGGCGGTAATTATTTTTTTCTTTTCTTAGGTAACGTAATTGTGAATTTTGTGCCTTTCCCCTTTTCTGAGTCAACAGAAATATTTCCTCCATGCTCTTTTATTATCTTGTAGGAAACCGCAAGTCCAAGTCCTGTTCCCTTTGAACCCTTTGTGCTGAAAAATACCCGGAACAGCTTTGCCTGAGTTTCCGGGGACATGCCGATCCCCGAATCCGAAACGTGAATTTTAAAGCTTTTTCCTTTTGTGTTTTTAACTTCAACTTTGACAGTTCCCTTATTGCATTCTTCACAAGCATCGATGGCATTGGATACAAGATTAAGAACGCAACGCTTTACTCCTTTGGCATCGATTTCAACTTCATTGAGAGATTCTTCCGGTAGAAATCGCATTGAAACATTCTTTTCTTTTCCCTTCTGCTCCATGAGATCGCACACACTTTTCACGAGTTCATTTACATCAACAGTTACATACTCCGGCTCTCTTTTTTTGGAATATGAAAGCATGTCAAGCACCAGCTCTTTCATGAACGCATTGTTCTTTTTTACAATATTCCAACCCTTGTCCACATTTGAAAAATTTTCTCTTTTGAGTGCGAGATCAAGAATATAGGAACCGCCTTGTATTCCATTAAGAATGTTTTTTATACAATGAGCAAGTCCCGAAACAGTTTGTCCGATTGCTGCCAAACGCTCATTTTTTACAATACGTTCATGGAGTTTTGCATTTTCGATCGCAATGGCGGACTGTGAAGCGATGGCATCAAGAAAAATCCTGTCGGCATCATCAAATTCACCGTCATTCATTTTATTTATTACTTCTATTGCACCAAGGCATTTATCGGCTGTACACATAGGAACGCAGAGTATTGATTTCGTAATAAAACCGCTTTTCTTATCAGCAGCTTTGTAGAAGCGTTTGTCTTTGGAAACGTCATTCACGAGTACCGGCTTAGCTTCTTTTATCACCCATCCAACAATACCTTCACCCGCTTTCATTCTAATGGTTTTGATGATCTTTGCTTTTTCACCTTCCGTCACATGGAAGAGGAGTTCATTCGTTTCTTCATCAATAAGCACTAGGGAAGATGCCTCTACCTGCATCGCCTTGGTAGTGACGTCCATAACTGATTTCAGCACTTTATCAAGATCAAGATGAGAGTTAATTGTCCTTATGATCTTGAGGATCGCATTCGATTGGGCAGTGTCAATTTTTTCTGGCATGATTTTTACCAATTTTTAATAAATAGAATTAGCGTGTAATATTTTTATTACGTCAAGTTTTTTGCTATGGACGCCATCAATCTCGTTGCCAATTTGGACTTGGGAAACAATAATTATTCGACTCCCTAGGAATGCAATAACGGTGAGTCGAGAAAGACATTTAGAGCAGGAATCCTCGTGCCTTAGGATTCCTAACCATTTTTACTCGTTCCCAAAGACGCCATCAATCTCGTTCCTAAAGCCCTGTTTGTGAA
>JAGHCS010000036.1 GCA_021160355.1 Candidatus Cloacimonadota bacterium | reverse complement strand
ATTATGCATTATATAAAATTGGAAGTCTTGAAGTTGCTGAGGATATTGCCTCGCAAACAATCTATTCTTACCTTTTAAAACGAGATCGTATTGTTAATGAAAATCATGAAGGATGGATCGTTAATACAAGCAAGAATTATTGCAATCAGTATTTTGAACTGAAAAAGAAAGAAGATGAGCTCCATAAATCATTAAAAAGGAATGTTGCAGAGGAACTGCATGTTAAGATCAATAGTAGCCTGGATTTCTTGGGACAAGAAAAAATAAACATCTCAGATGCCGTTAATGATGCCAAGGATACTCTTTCTAAAAAGGAGTTGGAAACCTATGTCTTTTATCTTCAATGCGAGAGAAATATAAAGAAAATGCAGAGAATAACTAAGGGATCCTATCCAGCACTAAAGCAAAAGATATCTCGAATAAACAGAAAAATAAAAGCAGAGACATTTCAGAAGTTGGGGGTTATTGCTACAAAAAAAATAATTACACCTCAAATAAATAATGTCATAACAAAATTTCTTCTAAGATTCAAGGAGAATCTCGAAAATAATACACTTGAAAAAATGTATGTTTATTTCACTAGTGAAAATCTGGAAAAATATAATCCTGATTTTCATATCGAAAAAGTATTGGATTATGAAGTACAACTCAAAGATTCCATCTATTCAATACATGTAGTATTTACAAATAAACAAGGTAGGGACGAATCCTTTTATTTTTCATTTCTCGTTAATAATAATTATTTGAAAATCGTTGTTCCACCTACTCCACATAAAACACATTACCAGATTAGTGAGGAAGATGGGAAAAGGATATTGGAATTATTAGATAAATATCCTGAAGATAGTAGTGGGGTGCACTCGTTTCCTGATGAGGAACTGAAGTTGTTAAAGAAGCTACTGGGAGAAGACGAGGAATAGTATCTTGAGTTGTTTAAAGTTTTTCTATTAATTTCGAAAGAAAAGTAAGGGCTTCGATAGGGGTGAGTGCATTCACGTCAAGGTCTTTCAATTCTTCGATAAGGGCTCTTTCTTTACTTGTTTTTTGAGAGAGCACTTCGATAAAAGAAGTTTGATTGATCTCGGCTTTTTTCCTCTTTGTCTTTTCCAGAATGCCGGATTCGTTAAACTCGCTCTTTTCGAGTTCTTCCAGGATTTCCTGAGCACGCTCAATAACTTTTTGAGGAATGCCTGCAAGTTTTGCCACTTGAATGCCATAACTCTGATCCGCACTTCCGGGTACTACTTTTCGCAGAAAGATGATCCTATCCTTATACTCTTTTGCAGTAATGTTATAATTTTTTACACCCTTATATACATTGGAAAGTTCTGTGAGTTCATGATAATGCGTGGCAAAGAGTGTTTTTGCCGCAATCTTATTATTTTCATGAAGATATTCAACTACAGCCCATGCAATGCTCAGTCCGTCAAAGGTGCTGGTACCGCGCCCAATCTCGTCGAGCAGAACGACACTTCGGGGTGTTGCATTATGCAGTATGTTGGCAGTTTCGATCATCTCTACAAGAAATGTGCTTTGTCCAAGTGCCAGATTATCGGAAGCGCCCACTCGTGTAAATATCTTATCCACAATACCTATCTTAGCAGAGGCAGCCGGAATGAATGAGCCCATCTGCGCCATGATTATGATCAAGCCAACTTGCCTTAAATAGGTGGATTTACCAGCCATGTTCGGACCCGTAATGAGCAGTATCCTATCCGAAGAATTATTCAGGAATGTATCATTTGGGATGAACTCATTGCCGGCAGTAAGCTTTTCTATAACCGGATGCCTTCCTTCTTCAATATGGATTTCATGGCCGTCATGAATTTCGGGTCGCACATAATGGTTGTAATAGGCAATTTGTGAGAGATTGGTGAGCACATCGAGTGTGGAGATGACCTCCGAGAATTGCTGAAATCTGGGAATAAAGTTTTTCAGGTTTTCTCGAATTTCAATAAAAAGCGAATACTCCAGTTGTGTGCTGCGTTCTTCAGCACCGAGGACCTGATTCTCAAATTCTTTCAGTTCGGGAGTGATATAGCGCTCTGCATTAACCAGTGTCTGTTTCCGAATATAATCTTCCGGCACTTTGTCGAGATAGGATTTTGTTATCTCGATGTAATAGCCGAACACGCTGTTATAACGTACTTTCAGCTTGGGAATACCCGTTTTTTCTATCTCTTTTTGTTCGAGTTCAGCGATCCATTTTTTCCCGGTTTTACTCTTGCTTCTCAGTTCATCCAGTTCTTTATTATAGCCCTCCTTGATTATTCCGCCATCCTGCAAAGTAAGCGGAGCATCTTCATTGAGTGCATTTTCGATAATAAGTATTACTTCATCAAAATTTTGAATGGATGCATATAAGGATTTAAGTAATTCGGAGTCGCAGCCGGAAATGATTTCTGCAAGTGGCTGAGCCAAAGAGAGATAGTTTTTCAGAGCGATCAAATCGCGGGGATATGCTTTATTTGTTCCCAGTTTGCTGATTATACGTTCAATATCTCCTATTTCGGAAAGGATTTCAATAATATTTTTACGGGCATGGCTTTTATCAAGCAGCTCATCAACACTATCGAGGCGTTGGATGATGAGCTCCTTCTTCATCAGAGGGTTGAGCATCCAATTGACGAGTTTTCGTCCTCCCATCGGTGTTTTTGTCTCATCCATAACTTCAAGAAGTGTGCCGTGCTGGGAGCGTGTACGCATAGATTCTGTGAGTTCGAGATTATGTCTGGAGAGCGCATCCACCTGCATGTACTGTCCCTGATAATAGAATCTGAGTGCAATGATATGCGAAAGAGCACTATCTTTCAAGTCTTTTATATAAGAAAGAATTGCTGCTGAAGCACAGGTTGCCGTATTTTTTCCTGAAAGCCCGAATCCTTCAAGTGAGAGTACGTCAAAATGTTTTTTTAGAATGTCCTCAGCTTCTGGAAATTCGTAGCGCCAGGTCTCATATTCTGTAAATGCAGGATTATAGAAAACGCTTATCTTTTCCCTAAGATCAGATTCTATTGTTTCGGGAAGAAGTATTTCTGTGGGATGAATTCTTGCGATCTCATCGACAATCCGGTCGAAGGGAACTTCTGTGCAGGTAAATTCCCCGGTTGAAATATCGATAGAGGCGATTCCGCAGCTTGATTTTCCTTCATACACTGCACTAAGATAATTATTCCCACTTCCCTTAAGGTAGTTTTCTTCAAGAATGGTGCCCGGAGTAATCACCTCTACGATTTTTCTTTTCACAAGTTTCTTTGTTTTTTTCGGATCTTCGACCTGCTCACATATTGCGACTTTTACACCTTGGTCCAGGAGTTTTTTTAGATAATTTTCCAGTGCGTGATAGGGGAATCCAGCAAGTGGAACTGGATTTTTCTTTTTTTTATCTCTTGTGGTAAGGGTAATTCCCAGAAGCTTTGAAGCTCTTTTTGCATCTTCAAAAAATGTTTCGTAAAAATCTCCCATTCGGAAAAGCAGGAGTGCATCCGGCTGCTCCTTTTTGATGGAAAGAAACTGCTGAATGAGAGGTGTGTGCTCGTGCGGAAGGTCAGGAGATTTCTTTGTTCTCATGGTTTTTTATACACGTATGAACTGATGTTTTCTTCTGCAAGGCGTTTTTTTTTGTAGAGTGCTTCTTCTTCAGTCGAATAGGGACCGACACCAACAGCATAATAAATTTTCCCGTTCACGGATTTTGTAAAGATAAACGTGTTTTTCACTCCCTGATTCTTATATTCATCTTCTGCCTGATGGGCTTGAGTCGAGTTGTCCAAAGCAGCGAGTTGAACAATATATTTTTTCTCGAGAAGCTCATCGGTCTGCGGCAGCGTTGTGAGGGATGATGAGTAGTGTCCTTTCTCGATCAATGACACAAGCTGCTGCTCTGCAAGAGGTGAATACTGTGAGTATGGGTAGTCATTTGTAAGTGTTTTGTAATGGGTGATCGCATCTGTGTATTCTGCACTGGATTCATAACACAATCCCAACAAATAGAGCAAATAGGGATTAAAATTACTGTTCGGATTTTCTTCCTGTATTTGAGAGAACTGTTCGATGGCTTTCCTATACTGCTTGAGTTCATAGTATGCAGTACCACAATTTAGCATTGCCAATTCCCGTTGAGAGGAATCCAGAGATATGTTTATGAATTCTTTATACGAAGTGATCGCAGGAAAATATTCAGCACAGCAAAAATGTGCCTGTGCCTTCATAAAGAGAGCTTCTGAGTAATACAAAGAAAAGGTTTTTTTGAGCAGTTTTTCTGAATATTGTGTGGCTGCTTTCCAGTCTTCATGAGTCAAACTGATCTTTGCAAGATGGATGAGTGCTCTATCAGTATATGCGTTTTCCTTCTCTTTGAGTATCTCTTTATAATAGAAAGAGGCATCATTTGCATTATCTGTGCATTGTCCCAGGAGATAGAGGATCTCCACTTTTTCTTCGTCATCTTTACACTGTGGGAGTATAGATTTTAACTTTTGAAAAGCAGTGGCATACTCATCCTTGGCAATATGACTGTATACGACAGAAAGGGAATGACCCAATAAAGATATTGTGTAAAGGGAGAAAAAGACTATGATCAGGGAGATAGTTTTTTTCATATACAGAATATCAACTGCTCATTAATTTCAGGAATTCCTGATTATTCTTTGTTCCTTTCATCTTGTTCTTAAGAAGTTCAATCGCATCATAGGGACTTTGATTTTTCAGGATCTTACGAAGAATAAATACACGGTTTCTCACCTCGTCGGAGAGAAGAAGTTCTTCGCGGCGTGTTCCAGAAGTAATCAGGTCGATAGCAGGGAACATCCTCAGGTCGCTGATTGAGCGGTCAAGAACAAGTTCCATATTACCAGTGCCTTTGAATTCCTCAAAGATAACAGTATCCATTTTGCTGCCTGTGTGAATAAGTGCGGTTGACATAATGGTCAAGCTGCCACTTTCTTCGGTGTTACGTGCAGCTCCGAAAAACCGTTTCGGTTTGTGAAGTGCATTTGCATCAACACCACCGGAAAGCACTTTTCCGCTTGCAGGCATGAGCGTGTTATATGCACGGGCAAGACGAGTAATACTATCAAGCAGGATAACGACATCGCGTCCGTATTCAACCATTCTTTTTGCTTTTGCCATGACCATTTCTGCCAAGCGAACATGATGGTGGGCAGTTTCATCGAAAGTGGAGCTGACAACTTCTGAATTCTCAGGTTTTACGATACGCTTCATCTCTGTGACTTCTTCCGGGCGTTAATCTACAAGAAGAAAGATCACATATACTTCAGGATGATTAGTGAGAATTGCATTTGCAAGCTTTTGGAGCAGTACTGTTTTTCCTGTACGAGGTGCGGCAACAATGAGTCCTCTCTGCCCTTTCCCGATCGGTGTAAAGAGATCGATTATTCGTGTGGAGAGTTCATCCTTATCGGTTTCAAGATTGAGTTTCTCTTCAGGATAAAGCGGTGTCAGATAATCAAAATTTGGGGTTTCATATGCACGTAAAGGCGGTTCATTATTGATCGCATCAATCCTGATGAGAGCGAAGTATTTTTCATCTTCTTTTGGTGAACGCACAGGACCGGAAATGATATTTCCCTGTTTGATGTGAAATTTTTTCACCTGAGCTTTGGATACGTAAATGTCGCTAGGTCCGCTTATATAATTGGATTGTGGCGATCGCAAAAAGCCATATCCTTCGGGTGTAAGATCGATAACACCTGTGGTGAAGACCAATCCTTCATTTGCTGCCTGAGCATCGAGGATAGCGAACATTAACGTTTCTTTATTCATGGTTTTAAAGTTCTTTATCTCGTACCCTTTTGCTATCTTGTGCAGTTCAGGCAAAGTCATTTTTTGCATTTCTTTTAGATCTACTAGTTCTTCCATAACACTCCTAAATATTTATAAGTTTTCGATTTTTATTTTTTTTCATTGGTTTAATTGAAAATTTTCTTCCGCAGCTGACCTTCTTATGTATAAGGGTTCTATCTTTGCTATGTTATCAGCTTCAAATACTTCAAAGCCCTTGTTGTTTTCAATGATGTCGATCAGGGATGTTGCCTTTGGGTAGCAGTCAATAGCTCTTGCAAACTTGGGCTTGATATCACTATCTGATATTGCTTGTTTTATTTTTGAGTTGACGGGTCCTATAAACATAGTTTCATCACCAACAGTTTGTGCAATCTGTCCTATCTGAGCAAATGAAGGCATGCGTATTTCTGTAAGATCCGATGAGTACACTGCATAATAATATTCATCTCGACCAGCGTCCAAAAGCGCACAAATTTTTGATGAATTCATGCAGGCATTGTTTGCAAGAGATCTTAATGTAGAAGTTGTGTAAAGCGGGATCTTCAAACCAAAACAAAGTCCTTTTGCTGTAGAAAGTCCGATTCGCAGTCCGGTAAAGGAACCGGGTCCAATAGACACAGCGATCGCAGAGATATCTTCAAGCTTCATATCAGTTTGAGCAAGCAGGCTTTCAACTGTGGGCAAAAGGCGCTCTGAATGCGTCCTTTTTGTTTTCGTGGTCATATCCGCAATGATCTGTCCATTTCTTGAAATTGCAATACTTTCGTTTGATGTAGAGGTGTCAAAAGCGAGAATGTTCATATTAGCAGTTATTTACCGGTTTGTCTCCAAGAGGATTGCTGGAAACCTTTGCGGATTGATTGGGATGAGGAACGACACAAATAAAACGTAAAAGAGAGTCATCGGTATTCTTGAATTGATGTAGGAGACCTGGTTCTACAAAGATGACATCCCATTGCTGGAATGGTTTTTCTCCTTCTTCAGTGACCAATACTCCGGTCCCCTGAAGTACAAAAACTTCATGTTCCCAGTCATGTGAATGAAATGGGGTGTGCCCCCCTTCTTCGACCTCAAACATACGCATTGCAAAATGAGGAGCATTATCCTTTTGGGAAATAAGCCATCTGATCTTTGTTTTATCAGCACCCTCTATATTAACATCTTCCAGAAGGACATCGTTAAAATGGGTGATTTTCATGGTTACCTCCAAATTTCTGAGCACCATTTAATTGTGATGTATTTATTATACTTTTTTATTACGATACAAAATCTACAAACCGTGTGTCTTAACGTCAATTTTTTTATGATTTCATAAACTAATATATGACTTCAAACAGGTAAAGTCCTTGAGGTGGAGCAGTCATACCAAGCAGATTATAATCTTGAGTTGATAATATTTTATCAATAAGATCCGGCTCGAGTCCTTCATGAGAAATATGCGAAAGCGTACCAACTATTCTCCGAACCATATTATGCATGAACCTGTTTGCACATATTGTAAAGATAAAATGGATGTCGGTCTCGGTCCAGTCTGCGCTTTCAACAGTACATAATGTTGACGAAAGTTGAGAGGTATCATGAGAAAAGACATTAAAGTCATGCGTGCCGAGTAAATGGCTGGAAGCTCGTTGAAGCAGCGGTAATGAGAACCTTCTATGCGGAAAATATGAAGCATACAACCGTTCAAATGGAGAGAATTCTTTCATGATCTTATACATATATGTTCTTTTTTTTGCAGAAAATCTCGCATGAAAAGCGTCATCCACAAGAGAACAATCTTTTATGTAGATGCCTTTATGGATTATACTGTTGATCGCTGCAATAATATTCTCCGGTTTCATTCTCGTTCTTGCTTCGAAATGGGCATACTGATTAAGTGCGTGCACACCAGCATCTGTTCTACCTGACACGACCAGAGGAGTATCTGTCTTAAAAATTTTCGAGAGACCATCCTCCATGACGTGTTGAATGGTGAGTGTGTCTTTTTGTATCTGCCATCCATGAAAAGGATGTCCATCATAACTGAAGCGGAGTAAGAATTTTTTCATATCAGAATAATTCCAATTTGTATGAGAAGCAGCACAGGGAGAAGTATATCCCATATATAAAAAGAGGAGGAAAATTCACTATGAAAGAAACGTTCCGCAGTTACAGAGCACACATGCGCTTTTTTGAGTGACCTGTTTACAATGAGGGGGAGGAGTTCAGAGATGTCTTTCAGTCCTATCTTTCTTTTTATATGATAATTATATAATTTTATCGCATGAGAATATTCATGATAGATAATGGGAAGAAAACGGATAATTCCATAGAGAAAAAGCGTTGATGAATTGCGTATCTTTTGCGGAGTCACTTTGTGTATTTGTGCCAGAAATGCAAATGCAGAAGTTGATCTTACAAGCACAAGAGTATAACTCATCATAATAGCAATCGAGCCAACTATCATAAGATCTTTTTGCCACGGATTGCCAAATAAATAACCCATAAGAAAAATCGATAATAAGAGTGGAGAAATTTGCATGACTGTAGTTATTGCAACAAGAAGATTTACGGGTTCTATTATAAGAGACAGAACCAGAATAATGAGGACAGAGATCAATAAAAGGTCATTGTGAAAAAAGAAAAGAAAAACGATCTGCGAGAGAATAAATAAAATTTTTAATAATGGATTAAAATTGTTAAGCATGAGAAGTAATTATTGTGTGGGAACCTCCATGTTTTCTTCTGGTTTTAGTATAATGATAACACTATCTTCTTCAGTGGTAACTTGCATCGAGTCGATGATCGCGAGAGTGTCCTGAATTGTATATATAGAATCCGCAATGAAGGTGCTGTCCGGCATTACAATCACAGTATCAATTATCACTGTTGTATCTTTTTCTACCTCAAAAGGAATGAAGTGCACCCCATCAAAGAAATCAGAAACTTCAGCTATCAGTTCATGTTGAGGATATTGTGTGAAAAGTTCTACTAAATATGGTCTGGCAGAGGTTGTATCCTTGCTCTCTTCTACATAGAGATATGATTTCAAATATAATGCTTGCGGATAGACTTCTGTAGAATCATAATTCGCTAAAATTGTATCTAAAAATGCATGGCTTTGTTTGAGAGAAACAGAATCGAAATAAAAATCCAATGCTTTGTCCAAATACAACTGTGCATAGTGTTCTTCTGGATCTACAAGTTGATAAGGTTCGTTATTTATAAGTTTTTTTGCTGCAATTGTATATTTTGATGTAGGATAATCGGTTTCGAGAAGCATAAGCATTTTTGAGGAGTTATCAGCATCCTGAAGCTTTTTCTTATACGTCCAGAGTTTCATAAAAAGAACTTTCGCAATGATCTCTTTCTCGAATTCCTGAATTGTATTATGAAGATTCTCCATTTTCACAAGGAGTTGGGATTTGGCGGGTACGATCAATTTTTCGGACTGGACAACAGTACTATCAGTTACCAGTGAATCAATAATAACAATCTCTGAAAATGAGCTGTCAATAACCGATATTGCGCTGAGACTATCTGCGAGTGAGGAGTCGGGAATGGTTGTTGAAATTGAATCTATAGCCACTTGAGTTATTGCAATAGTATCTATAATTCTCGAAGCAGAATCTTGTTGCGGGAATGTGGCTTCAATTTCAAGAGAATCAGAAAAAAAGAGAGAGTCGTTTACAGTTCCTGCCGAATCCTGTTCCGGATAGTAAAGCATCATAGTTTTGTTCAGGGAATCAAGCTCCTGGTGAAGTAGCGGAAGACGAGCAAGGATGTCATCATACATTGCAAGCGCAGAGTCCGGCTGGTTCAGATCAAAATTATAATACTCTGCGAGTTGAAATTGAAAATCAACGATCTGATTTATCTGGCTGCTGCTTTGAATAGTCTGATAACTGATGAGTTCTTGAGCAATTTTCAATTTATTATTGGTCTGCCTAACCAGTTTTTCATCGAGCTGCTTTACGGTAACCGCGTTGAACTTTTCTACCGCTAATTCGTAATTATGTAGCACACTGAAATAGATATCACCCCAGTAATAATTTATCAAGGAGATTATCTTTGTTCCTTTGTTGTTATTAATTATCTTATCAAAAAGTCCAAATGCTTTTTCGGTATTACCAAGATGGGCTTCACAGATCGCGATATACATTCTGATTTCCGGGAGTCTTGTATAATCAACTTCCGTTTCGTTAAGTCTTTCAAATATGAGAAGAGCTTCTTTGTAATTCCCGGTTTCCAAATATATATTTCCTATATAGAACAAAGCATCAAGTTGATATCTTTTCGTTGGTTTCTCAGCAAGAAAATTTCGGAATGCAAGTTCAGCGTTACGATATTCTCCATTTATATAAACTATTTCTGCATAGAGGAACATTGCCCTGAGATGAGGTTTTCTTTTCAGATTAGTGTTGAGGAGCTCAAGAATTGTGTTCTTTGCATCATTAAATTTATTCCTTTTTATATAATAATCAGCTAGATCAAAGTATGCATCTGTGCGAACTTCCTGAAACCTTGGATTATTGAAGATTGCTGAGAATTGTTTCATAGCTTCATCAAACTCTTTCATCGCAAGATAGGTTTTTGCAAGATAAAGTTTTGCGATGGGGTAGAGCTCGAATTTGTTATAATATTTTTCATATTCCTGAAACTTTCGAATTGCTTTTATATAGTATTCCTGTTCATAATAGCATTGCCCCATGAGCAGAATTGCATCGTCGACCCATTTATTCGTAGGATATTCCTGTATGATGTATGCGCATTTGCCGATGGAGGTTTCGAATTTTGTGTTGATGCTCGGAGTTACCTTTCCATCATTCTTCTCTTTTGCGTTCATCGCTTCTGCGTAGTATTTTCGTGCGTTATAAAAGGTATTGAAATATACGCACCCAGTGAATACCAGCAGGATAGAAAGAACGAAAAGAATGAAACGGATTTTCATCGATATTACTCTAAGCTACCCACCACTTGTTCTACTTCTTCAAGGATTTCGCAGGATTTTACGAGTTCTTTCATTTTTGTATGGTCGGGATAAAGAGGTCTGTCAATATCAAGGAAATCTACATATCTTCGTATTACTTCTTTTGCTTTTGTGACACCATGACCAAATTTATATTCCTCTTCTCGGAAATCAAGCGCTTGTGCAGCAGCCATGAATTCGATACCAAGAATGCCGTATGCATTGTCCATGATCTGGAAATTTTTGATCGCAGTGTTCATGCCCATTGACACGAAATCTTCCTGATCCGCAGCAGCTGGGATGGATTGGATTGATGCTGGAACTGAAAGAATCCTCTGCTCGACAATCTGCATATCTGCAGTGTATTGGCTGAGCATCAAACCGGAGAACATACCTGCGCCTTTTGTGAGGAATGCGGGTAATCCGACACTCAATGCGGGATTGTTCAGTCTATTCATGCGGCGTTCTGACATCACAGAAACCATGGTGATAGCAGCGCTTATCATATCCATAGGAAGCGAAACAGGAGAGCCCTGAAAATTTGCACCGGAAAGTTGTAATTTTTTATCAGGGAAGAACACAGGATTGTCTCCAACACCGTTTAATTCTATCTCAACTTGTGAACGGGCATAAACAATTGCATCGTGAGCTGCACCGATAACCTGTGGAGTGGAGCGCATCGAATATGCATCCTGTACTTTACATTTGACCCTGCCCTCTGCAAGGTCCCCGCCTTTGACGAGTTTACCAATCGATTTTGCACAACGTATTGCCCCTTTGAATCCACGGGCTTCGTGGAGCAGTGGCGTATATGGTTTCATGTTCGCTTTAAGTGCTTCGAGGGACATTGCTGCGGCAATTTCTGCTTGTTTGAGCCAGCGGTTTGCGTCGTAGAGCATTAGAGCGCTCATTGCAGTGAGAAGGTTTGATCCATTAATCGCAGAAAGTCCATCACGGGCT
Organism: Candidatus Cloacimonadota bacterium; assembly: GCA_021160355.1. GTDB lineage: Bacteria > Cloacimonadota > Cloacimonadia > JGIOTU-2 > JGIOTU-2 > Celaenobacter. Next base: position 10,305 of record JAGHCS010000036.1, on the reverse strand, counting down.
TTCAAGCCGGGAATTGGAATACCTGCTCGATCCATCGCTTCTTTACCTTCGAGTAATTCACCTTGATAATATGCTTTGCCTTCTCCAAGAAGAAGAAGTGCGATCTGAGACATTGGAGCAAGATCTCCACTTGCGCCGACAGAACCCTTCTGGCACACAAAAGGTGTCACCCCTTTATTGAGCATTGCTGCAAGTGTAAGAGGAATTTCCGGACGACATCCAGAGTTGCCTTTCACAAGTACATTAATTCTTCCTGCCATAGCTCCGCGTACATATTCAATAGGAGCCGGATCACCGATCCCTGCAGCATGATTGTATACTAAATATCTCTGAAAGTCTTCCATTTGTTCATCGCTGAGTACAACCTCAGAAAATTCGCCAATGCCTGTATTCACTCCATACATGATCTCGTGAGCTTTTATTTTCTCTTCCAGCATTGCACGGCATGTATTAATGCGCTCGATACTTTCCTGTGGAATTTCCACTTTCTCATTTTCTCGAGCGATCTTTACGACCTTTTCAATAGTTAAATCATATCCATTCAAAACTATAGCCATAGTGAGCTCCTTTTTATGTTATAATTCTGTAGTAATTAGTTGGAGTGTTTTTTCTATGTCAATATATGCAACTTTATCGCGATCCCAGAAATTTACACCTGCATTACGGAGTTTGTTATAGATGCCAAAAGTTTTCTTCCCGAAGGCATGCTCTGGAGTGTTATTTTCAAAGTCGGGATCAATACGCAGTCTCAGATCGAGTGCTTGGCATGCAGTGATGTATTCGATAGCGATTATCTTGCGTACATTCTCCAATATTTCTCTGAACTGCCTAGCAGCGATCGTACCCATAGAAACGTGGTCTTCGACATCCTCACTCGTAGGAATAGAATCCACACTCGCTGGATGCGCAAGCACTTTATTTTCGGAAACAAGTGCTGCAGCAGTATACTGAAGGATCATAATGCCGCTTTGCAAACCTGGATCTGTGGTGAGCATACTGGGAAGTCCGTGACTAAGAAATTGGGAAGTAAGTTTAAAAATTCTTCTCTCCGATATATTTCCAAGTTCAGCTATAGCAATTTTCAGAAAATCACAAACCTGTGCAATTGGTTCTCCGTGAAAATTACCACCTGAAAATGCTTTGATAGGTCTATCTGCTTCTGGAATAATAAGTGGATTATCAGTAACTGCGTTTGCTTCCCGTTCAATGATATCAGCAGCAAAATCGAGTGTCTCTTTGATCGGACCCACAACCTGTGGAAAACATCGCAGGGAATAGCTGTCCTGCACTTCTGATTTTCTGGAGTCTATCAGTGCACTGCCCTCAATAAATTCCATAACTTTTTTTGCAATCTTGATCTGCCCTTTTTGTCTGCGGAGTTCATGTATTTTTGGCTGGAATGCATCAGAGACACCTCGCAATCCTTCCAGAGATGCAGTAAAAATTTTTATTGAGTTTTCGAGCAAAACCTGCGCATCCACAAGTGCGAGTGCAGCAATTGCGGTCATCACATTAGTGCCGTTATTCAGAGCAAGCCCTTCCTTCGCCTCGAGCACAACACGCTCAATTCCTGCATCGTGCATGGCTTTTAGCCCGGAAATAGTCTTGATAGAATAGTTGTCACGATCGGTATTTTCTTTAATTATCACACGTCCACTATATTCCTCAAGTTCCTGCTCTTCTCCCCTTGATAGAACAAGTATGATATGAGAGATTGGTGCCAGATCTCCGCTTGCGCCGACAGAACCCTGCGCTGGTACCGCAGGATGAACACCTTTGTTCAGCATTTCGATAAGTGTTTCAAGGGTTGATAATTTGATGCCGGAATATCCGCTTGAGAGCGAATTTATTCTGAGTAGCATACTTGCTCTCACGACCTTGACAGGAAGATAATTTCCGACACCAGTAGAGTGACTGATGATTAGATTTCTTTGTAATTCTTTTAATTTTTCCGGAGCGATCCGCTTATTCTTAAACGCACCAAAGCCCGTATTCACACCGTACACAACATAGTTCTCCTTTATAATTTCATCAATGCAATCGCGACATTTCTGGATCTTTTTTTTCGCTTCCTCAGTGAGAACAACTTTTGCCTTTTGCTCAGCTACTGAGTAAATTTGCTCAAGAGTTAAGGAGGTGCCGTCCAAGTAAATCGTATTCATATCAGAACCGTTTCTCAAGGGAGAGAGTAAATCTCTGAAGTATGTGATCATATCCGCAATTCAGAGAGACAGTATTTTCCTTTGTGATCCCTTTATTATAGAGATGCACAGATTGTACTGCCTTGACCATGCTTACAAGCCGGTTTACAAGCATACCTGCAATAGTAAATTTTGAGATGATCTTATATTTATTTTTCTCGCGGCGGAGTTCACCATATTTATACCATACATCTGTAGAACCCCAATTCCATGCCTGATCACCTACATATAGATACTCATCAAGGAATTGCTTAAATTCTTCTTGTGTCCAATCACCATAATATAAACCATTCCGTGCATAAAGCCGGACCTGATTATTGTATTCATCACTTGAGTAGTAATCCTGTAGAAGTTCATAATACAGATCATCTGCTTCGGTGAGATGAGTGTTCGAATTTGCCAGAGCGTACTTTTTATAATCATTTTCAGCCCATTTTGCCTGCTGCAAAAAGTGGAAATAACCCAGCCACAGCAAGGTTTCAGTGGCAAGACTTGCAATACTCGATGCTGTATTTTTTGCATAAAGTTCACCTGTACCGGGAACAGCAAAGGACATCAACGCAGCAAGGGCTTTTGATTTGGGTTTTTCTGCATGAAGTATCGAAGCACTCAGTACTATGATAATAAGTGCGATGATTAAAAATTTATATTTCATTTTGTGATTCCAATCTTTACTAATTTGCTTTTCCCGCCAACTTTGACCATTGCGAAATATACACCGGAAGCAACGTTGTCAATTGGCCACACGTATTCATTATTGATATAAGCGGAGATCTGCTGTTCATCATTAAATAGAATGTCCGCTGCAAGATTATATATCTTGATTGAAGATTTGGCATCCTTATTTGACCGTATTCTAATCCTGACCTGTCCCGATTCTGCAGGATTGGGATACGTAAGGATCGTGAATGTCGCAGTCGAATCAGGATTTCCTTCTGAAAGGGCTGTGACGCAGGCAGTTCTTTGAGGTCCGTTCTTATAACCGTTCCAGTACACTTCCGCAGAAGAATTTTCCGGAGCAGTGAAGGAATACATTTGAATAAGAGAATCAGAAATCGGCAAATACAACATTGATGACGTGCCGTTCTGAGAGATCAAGGGAGATGCCAGTGCCAGACCGTTCGAAAAGCTATACATATTTTGAATAGTGCAATTGTTGTCTATCGCTTGAGTCCAGTTCGAAGAAGTGGGGAGATAAAGGGAGATATTTTCAGCCAGAAAGTTCTGTCCGATTATCGGTGAAACAGATGCTGAATAGGACACATCATAAGGCATAACAGGGGTTTTATTTAAGAATGATCCATTCGGTTGAAGGATGAAGATCATATTGTCTGCGGTAAAAGCAACATCATGAATCCCGTCATCATTTACATCTCCAAGAGAAATGTTGGAAAAATTTGCAACAGGATAGGTGGCAGAGCCAAATATCCGGGTAACAATTCCGTCAGCAATGACATATATGGAACCAAAATTATCCTGAATATAAATTCTCTGCTGATGAACAAAGTCTTTCATCAAGCTCTCAATAAGCGGGTAGTGATTTCCGATTTGAGTTTGTATAGGAAATTCTTCAAGAAGCGTTAATGCGGTATCATATATGGCAACTGAGCTTTCGTGGGTTAGTGCAATAAGTTCTTGAACAATAGGATCGTAAGCGATTTTCTCGATGTGTGTATTTTCCTGTGCAATGACAGCGAGAGCGTCTTCATTGAATCTTACTTTTCTCAAACCAAGATCAGTCGGGAGGAGAATATCATTTTCTGAAACCTGGATCGGGGAATCTGTGATCCATCTATCGAGTTTAATACCGGAAACTCTGATTGGTGGGAATTGCATGATATCAAAATGAATAAAGGCAATGGAATCCTCCATGCTTGCAATGATGTATTTCTTTTGTGAAATTTCTGCAAGCGAAAGGGGCTGAGTGATCGGTTTATTGAGTGGAATTGAATATTCTCCAAAGAGATCGTCAGATATCATCAGCAGGGAATCCGAAGCAGTGACGAGAATATGGGAGTTGAAAAGGTCATTCTTATAATGAATAAGCTCATGTGCAGGATTGAATTTATGAATTGGTTTATATGATGTAATCTCATTATATGTTTGATACTGAAAAGCAAAGGACATCTCAATACCATAATTGCTTATATCAGTTATCTCGAGCAGAGAATTTATACTCTCATTGCTAAACGAGTTCGGTCGAGAGTTTGGCGAGAGTTTATAGTTATGATACCTGTTCGTGTCTCCGGGTGTCCATGTGCCGGGCTTCGTTTTGAAAAAGGGTTCGTAACACGTACCGTAAGGAAAATAAGAATATGGATTGCCAATGTCTTCGATGCCATCTGCTTCGATGAGTTTTACGCCGCGTCGGGAGGATTTGGCGTTAACCATATTCGCATCAAAGCGGTTGTGCCACTCATCATCAACCTCGACAAGCTCATCATAGATCACATAATCATCGATGTGCCAGATGCACAAGCCACCGTTCGTTTCAGCATCAAGATATGCGTCATACGTGGGAAGGAAATAATCGAACTCGTAGTTGTTCCTCTCAGTTACAGGATTCATTGGATAGAGAGGAACCCGTCCAGTAATGTCATCTACTTTGATGACCGGAGCACCCTGGTTATCAAGCTCTACTTCGCGGTTTTCAATCAGGAAATATTCTTTATTATTAATGGGAATTTTTACAAATTGAGGAAGAAGAGCATTCGGTAATTCTGCAGCAGTAACAGTAATTTCTGATGGTGAATCCACAGTGATAAATTTTCCAGAAGCTTCTAACTCTTTACCCCAGATCAAAATACGAGACCACGCAGAAGGTAGGGTTGGGAGCACTGCTTCGATCACAAGAGAATCCGGTGGAGTTTGCATGGTGTCTATCAGAACTGCGGAGCCAAAACCGCCGCTGTCCATAATGTCCCAATACCCCACTGCGGGGTACATGTTTGATGTATTATATAAGTCCACAAAACCAAGCCCGTGACCGAATTCATGAAAAACTTCAGCATTAATGGAACCGAATCCATAGATGAAGTGATTATTCTTATAAAAATCCTGAGAAATAGTTTCTGGAGAGTTACCACCAGATTTTACAAAATATGTGCTGTCATTGACTGCAATAGAATCGTCTCTGAGGTGGAAATAGCAAGAAGGAATATCACTGGGTGTGTCATAGAAGACATCATGTTGCCAGTCCGAGCCGGCATGGATTATCATAATGTGATTATACTCGGAAAAGATGATGTCTGGAGTCTGCTCAAATTCTGTTGTGTCTGCTGTGGTAATTGCATCTTTGAAATACTGAATGAGTCTGTCTGATTTCAGATCGTAATCTTCTGTATCCGGCCAATAATATGCCATCTGTTGTGGCATTTGATATGCTGTGTCAGCTTGATGAGGAAATATTTTATAATGAAAATTTTTCTCCTGGAGGGGATTGAAGGTGTTCAACTCACCAAGGCTTGCAGTTTGATAGTAGTATTGCATTGCCTTTACAGTCTGATGAAAAAAAGTTGAGTCGTGAGGAGGAGAACCGATAGTGCTTATCGAATCCATTACACCATTTACCTCAAAATAATCCCATTGCCCGAAATCGAATGTGCCATTTCCTGTTGTGTTCGGATCATCATCAGGAATGAAATCCACAAGTATGACCAGCAGATTCACTCCTTCAAAACCATCTTTAATAGGACTGGAGAATTTATCAGCTAAACCCTGAGTAGAGTATATTTTTTGATGAACTTCTGGAGGAAGTTTTTTTAGTTTCTCATATCTTTCCTGAACTTCCTGAGCTGGAAGTTTCTTGAATATGTAGGAAGGAGATTTGGCAAAAAGGAAGAGAGGGAGAGCGAGAAAAAGAAATATATATGTGAGAATTTTTGAATTTTTCATACGTAATGTTCCGCTATTATTTCTACTCTATGATGTAGAATCAATGTATAATTTATGTAGATTATGCTTCGTTTAGAATGTAACACCTAATGAGAAGGTCTTATTATTATTTGTCAACTCGCCTGCAGGTTGAAGAGCAAAGTCAAAATAGAGATCTTTTCCTTTTGAGAACTCATAACTGATACCGCCACCGAAAGAGAAACCCTGAATATGACCAGCAACATCGTTCACATACCCGACGCGGAGAGAAATAAGGTTGTAGTATTTATACTCGACACCGACATTCTCGATCATTGAATCAAGTTCATTTTTGAAACCGTCATCGCCCCAGGAGGTAAAAATACGTTTCCAGAGTGGATCATTATTGACCATCATTTTATTGATGTCACTAGTAACAGTGAGTTTATTGTATTTGTCATCAAGAATTCTATAGGAAAAACCCAGCTTGAGATTGAGCGGCATGGGCTGTTTTGATTCCGAGTTAGCATAGCTCATGTCCGGACCGAAATTCTGAATGTTCACACCAAAGTCGAGTTTAGGAATAAAGAAATTCTTCTTAAGAAGTCCAAGGTCAACAACAAAAGTATAACCTGTTCCTTCGGCATCCATAAGCTCTTCAATAAGTGGTGCAAGACCACTGATAACACCCTTTAGATTAATTCCAACACCAAGGTTGTCATTCAATTTGGTGCCATAAGAGCCGCCAACTGCGATTTCATAACTGGTGAATTTTTGCAGAGGGTGACCTTCTGCGTCAAACGCTTCCTGTTCTCCGTATGTCATATAGGTTATATTAAGTCCAACAGTGCCGATACCTTCGAAATATTGAGAATATCCAAGGTATTCATAATACATATCATCTATAATGTCGCCAAACCAGTTTGAATGCATAAGACCGAGTTCGGAATTATCCTGGAAAGCCAATCCGCCGGGATTCCACCAGGATGCAAAACCTCCATCTGCAATTGAGACATAGGAATGACCCAATCCGTTTGGACGTGAGCCGGGTTCAATAAGAAGGAAAATACAAGTTGCTTCCGAACCTGCAAAAGCAAACTGTGTAAAAATGGTTGTAAAAACAACGATTAAAAGAAGCGAGATACTGAGTTTATTTTTTATTTTCATGTTAAAAAACTCCTTTTCATATTTTGAAATTTTAGGAAAAATACCTCAAAACGCGGTATATCCGTGTGAGGTGCACGAGTTATGTTACTAACTAACAAATAACAATATATGTCACTCCTTTTATATATTTTTATCTGGTGCCGAAGGCCGGACTCGAACCGGCACGAACCGAGGTTCGCTGGATTTTGAGTCCAGTGCGTCTACCAATTTCGCCACTTCGGCATGGCTAAAAGCTACGATGGTCATAATTGATGTCAAATTTTTTCTATCAATCCAGTTCGTTATCAATTGGTTTCAGAGTGTCTTCGTCAGTGCCAGTTTTTACCTTGATCAATTCAAGCTTCAGTCGTAATAATGCAGCAGTCTCGACATCAGTCTCATTCTCAATCATTATTTGATATATATAGACAAGTTCCTGGTTAAGTCCAAGTTCTTCATAAATTTTTGCAAGCAGTTGATAGTACTCATTTTTCTCGTCTTGCGGAGCAGTTTCAATAATAGAATTAAGTGTGTCAATGGCTTGCAGGAACTGATGGTTTGCGATCATTCCATCAATAAATAACTCATATGAATCTGACTTCAGATCTGATTGCGGGAATCGATTGAGGAGAGCAATGGTCGTCTCGACAGTCTTTTCCCAATTATTTTGCGATTTATATACAATTGAAAGATTATAATATACAGAATCAAGCCATGTACAGTGTGGGTACGTGTCAATAAGAGAAGTATATTCCTTTATTGCTTCTTCAAAGTTGCTAACAGTTACATAATAATTTGCAAGCTCAAATTGCAGCTTTGGTACCTTCGAACTCAAGGGAAATTTTTTTATGAACTGTGTATATATTTCCGTAGGATTTTTGTAAATTCCAAGATAAAAATTGCATTTTTCAATCTGAAGAAACGCATGATCCTTGTCTGTTAAAGGGCTGTTAAAATAAATGAATTGTGTGTAATATAATTTCGCTTTTTCGTAATCTTGTTGAGAAAAATATATATCGCCAATTTCTCTTAAAGATAAAATTCCATATTCATCAAGAGGATAGTCATTATAATTTTTTTCTAATACTTGAATTGCAGTATTTATACTATCAAGGGCAACGTAGGATTTACCTGCCATGTATATTGCTTCTGCAGAAAAGAGCCCATCCGGATTGTCCAGAGCGTACTCTTTAAATTTCTTGATTGCCGTATCATATAATTTGTTCTCAAAATCCAATTTTCCTGTAAAGAAGACGACCAGCGAATCATTATCTTGTCCTTCTTTGGTCACTGCTGGAGTTATCTCAAGTTGGGCAAATAGGTATGCGGTAGATAAAAGAAAGAACAGAATAATTATTATTGATTTCATGAAATTAATCGAGTTTCACAGATACGATCTTTGAAACACCATCTTCTTCCATTGTGATACCGTATAGGTAGTCAACTGCTTCGATAGTTCGTTTGTTATGTGTAATGATAAGGAATTGAGTATCGGTAGAGAACTTATTTACCAGTGCGAGAAATCTGCCGACATTGGAATCATCAAGAGGTGCATCGATCTCGTCAAGGATGCAGAAAGGACTGGGCTTCACAAGATAAATTGAGAAAAGTAGTGCTATTGCAGTAAGGGCTTTCTCTCCGCTGGAAAGCAAATTAATATTCGTGATTTTTTTTCCTTTTGGATTTGAATATATCTCAATTTTCGAGTTCAGGGGATCTGAAGGATTTTCCAGTTTGAGGACACCTTTTCCACCATTAAAGATTTCTTTGTAGATAGAATTAAAATTCTTTTGAATAATTGTAAAAGTGTTCGTGAACATTTTTTCGGCAGTTTCATTGAGTTGAGAAATCGCTTCCTGAAGATTAGTTTTGGAATCAACAAGATCTTTTCGTTGTTCATTAAGAAATTCCAGTCGTTTTTTCTGTGTTTCATAGTCATTAATTGCGGCAAGGTTTATCGGACCCAGATTTTCCAGGCGTTTTTCCTTCTTTTCTCTTTCAGCTTGCAGCTCAGCAACAACAAGTTCCTCATAATCTTCTGCCGTATCGTGAGAGAGATCGTGATGATAATGCTGTATCACATCCTCTTTCAGGTGTTCGATCTTGAGCTTGGTTTCCTGGATTTTGAGTTCGATCTCGTTTTTATCTCTTGAGAATATTTCTTTTTTAAATTCAAGATCATGCAATTGCATTTTGAGGGAATCGAGCTTTTTTCTCAGTTCGTGAAATTCGTTTTCTATGGTTACATTTTTTTCTTTGAACGTACGGAGTTCATCGATTTTTTTCTTAAAGGAAATCTCATACTTTTCAGTTTCAGCTTGTAGGTTTTCAATTTCTATTTTCAATGGCTCGATCGAATTCTGTAATTTTACCAGCTCCTGTTCATTTGCAAGTGCGGTTTCTTTGATACGAACAATATTTTGATTTATATAAGCGATATCTTTATCGAGTTTAGTGACTTCAATTTTTTGGTCATTCACCAATTCTTCATAGCGGTATTGCTCTCTGCGCGTTGTTTTTAGTGATGCTTGAACAGTTTCCAGCTTTTGCTGAAGCGCTTTTTCTTCATGCTCCGGAATTTCGCTGAGTTTTATGTCGACAGCTTCCAATCCTTTAATGATTTCGGATTGTTGCGTTTCTATCCCTGAGAGCTGCTGCTTATTATCTTTTACCAGTTCCTGAAAATTATCCCTCTGAATAGTAATGTTGATAAGCTGTTTTTGATCTTTTTCAAGATAATCAGATGTATGCGCAATGTCCTTTGTCAGAATTTTAATTTTTTCTGTAATTCCTGATTTTTTTGCAATTATTTCTTCGATCGAACAAAGTATTTTATCGTGTTCACTTTGTAAACCGGTAATATTTTTATCGATAGTATTCAATTCCGCTTTACGGCTCAGAAGCCCTTTTGAAGATGAATCAATCCAGTGTGTGGTTACCATTCCGCGGTTGGAGTACATCTCACCGACACGAGTAATAAAGAAGAGAATATTATCATCATTTTGATGCTGATCAACAAGTGAAAGTGCGATATCACTATTTTCTACAATAAAGTAATTCTCGAGTAATTTTGGATTGACGATCTCATTTTTGAACGTAAGTATCT
>JAGHCS010000017.1 GCA_021160355.1 Candidatus Cloacimonadota bacterium | reverse complement strand
CATAAACGCGCGAAATTCCTGCGCCCCCGCCGGGATAGACCAATCCGATCCAGTAACCGGTCGAGCCGATCCTGGTTTGCACATCCGTGCCGTGAGTGTTCAATATCCTGATATTTTGATCTTCTTTATATGAGACAACTTCTAACTCTGCATCTGTAGCTTTCAGGAATACATCGGCAATGCGCTGGCAGTTTTCTACCATAGAGTAAGAAGTGACATCCTCAAGGTGCTTATTGTAGGTGTTCAGATTCGGTATATCAGAAGTGTGGGGGAAATCGTACAATGCCTGTACGCCGCCTTTCAGCGAATCAAGGGCATTTTGCAGAAATTCTTCCCTGTTGATAAGATTTTTTGTATAGGAAAAACCAAGTTTTCCGTCTTTGATAATACGAAGAGCCATTCCGGATTGAAATTGGCTTTCTATGTCATGAAGTTCACCTTTTTGGAACATTACCTCTGATGAAGTAGGATCACAATAATAGATTTCTGCCTGATCGCAGACTTTACGAGCCATGTCTAATAACTTTTCCATTAGATACCTCCTAACACGACATTTTTGACAAGAATGTGTGGAGCGCCGTGGCAGGAGCGGATATTCGTCTGTCCCTTGCCGCATCCTCCTGTTTTGGAAAGTTTCAGGTCATTGCCAACCGCGGTGATGTCCTGCAGCGTTTGATACAGGTTGCCGGAAATATTTATATCGCGGATCATCCTGTCTTTCTTTCCATTTTTCACCACATACCCGTATTGAGCACCAAAGGTGAAATTTTCACCCGAGGTTTGACCGCCTTTAGGATCGAGGATGTATAATCCGTCCCCAAGCTCAGCCATAAGTTGATCGAGAGTTTTCTCCCTGGGCTCGATGTAGATCGTACCCATGCGAATAATCGGAGCATAGCGGTAATCTTCCGCAACGCAATGTCCCGAAATGGGTTCGTCGAATTCCACCGCAGTTCTGCGTGAATGCAGTCTGCCGGTCAGAACACCGTTGGTGAGAAGTTTCACTTCACGCACGGCAACACCCCCATCATCATACTTATAGAATCCCAGCTGATTTGGTATCGTGGCATTATCGATAATAGAAAGTACATCGCTGCCGAGTTTATCGCCGATCTGCATTTTCTTTCTCATAGCCGGAAGAGACTCGACAATATCTGCTTCCGAGAAATGTCCAAACGCCTCGTGTGCAAACACGCCTGCAAGTCCCTGATTGAGGATGCAATCATAGGCACCTGCTTTCAGCGGTTCGGCAGTAAGTAGGTCGACAACGATTTTCGTCCTATTTTCGAAGATGTGATCAAGATCACGAAGGGTGTAAAATCCATCACTTCCCCCTGCGCCGACACGGATATTCTGCACAAGATTTCCGTCTTTACTCGTCAGGTTTCCACCAATGCCTGTCGTGATAAGATCTTCATGAATTTCTGCCCCTTCTGATGAAATGAAATACTTTTCTCGGGTCGTCTCAAAATATCTCATATTCGTCATAGCGATCTTTTCATGAGCAAGTGGAATATTATTATAATGACGAAGCAATTCCATTTTTTCTTCAATGGAGATATTCCTGGGATCTTCCTTTAAAACCGGAATAAATGTTTCTTTAACAATGGGTGCAGAAGCAAGTTTTACAGGTTTCGGGATCGTATTGCCAATGAGTTTGGCATTTTCCTGAGCGGTTGCAATCGCTTTTTCTGCATCTTCGATCTTCGTAAAAGAAACTGAGGTAAAACCTCCGTTTTTCAGGACGCGAACTACATATCCGTCAGTTGTGGTTGAACCAATATTAGAGAGCTCTTTTCCATCGAGGTTGATGAACGTCTCTTTCTTGATCTCATAACGGATATCAGCATAGTCTGCATCGGCTTTGAGTAAGATCTTTTGTAAGTTTGGTAGCATGTGACCTCCTGCTATTTTTTCTGTATTGTCAAAAATGATATAAAATTAGTCAATTTTTTATACATGATTCACTCGTAAGTTTATTAGTTAGTTGAGAAATCAATATCGTGAAACCGTATTATACAATAAATGCATGAGAAAATGATATAGATGCATGCAATATAAAATAATTTCAACTTTCTTGAGTGGTGGCGTCACAAATTGAGTATTTCCATGATATATATATGAAGATAAATATTATAGGATGATAAATTGAAGTAATATGAAAATAAATTTGACAGAAAAAGAAATATAATAGAAGAAATGTACGAGGATTAAAATGAGACAAAAAAATAAGATACGGGCATTTGAAAAACAAACTTGTTTCAGGAAAACTAAGTTCACTACTCGTAAACCTCTCTATTCTTGCTCAGGATAGTGAGGTGAAGGATGTCGGATATAATGAACACAGGTGCAGATACATAAAAAAATTCTAAACCTAAATTGAGATTTGAGGGTAAAAGGTTAACTAAAAAGTATTAATCAAAAAAAATGAGGTTAAAATGAAAAAACTACTTTTACTTTTGACAATATGTTTCATAAGTTTACAGGCAACATATGCATTAGACGAATCGAATCTATCAGAAGCAGAAATTCAAATCGAAGCACAGAAAGACCTGGCAGCGATTCTTCAGTATAGCGTGAAATACAGATTCTCCCCTGATTTAAAAGTTGGGGATAAAATTGAATATAAAAGAATAAAAGATCCATTTGAAGAAACAGACATTTCAATAGAAGTGACTAAAGAGGATAAAGACGGGGTATGGATCGTTGAAAAATTTGATGACATGGAAATACATATGCTGGTTGACCTCGAGAATATGGAACTAATTGATTTTTTTGGCTATGACGAAGGTGATCTAATACCAAACCCTCCGCTTGTAACAGAGAATGAAATGATAAAAAGAATAAAAGCACTCAATAAATTTAAAAACGGTTTAGCAATATTTGGCATACCGCAGGACTGGGAAGATAATAATACTCGTGAAACAATGTCCACCAAATCCGGCACTTTTGAGTGTATGGTATTGGAACCGGCATTCCCTGAAGAAGTAAAAGAGAAAGCTCAGGATGAAAAAATGGTAAAAGAACTGTGTGAAAGAATGAAGTTATACTTCAGTGCTGAAATTCCAAAATTAATTCCTTTTGACATAGCTAAATATGCCATTGGCTCCAGTGAGGTTTTTGAAAAAATTCCCGGTGGCTTGGTGAAAAATGATGTGATTGAAATTAAGGACTTTAAGAAAAAATAAGAAGGTATACGATGAAGAGAGTTGTTTTATTTCTCATTATTTTAACAATTGCCTTAACTATTGGATGCTATGAAACCTGGTATCCTGTATATGATGATTGGTTGAGTACTATAAATATTGACGGCACAGATTTGAATTATATCAGAGATTCATATGGATCGTTCTTATTATCTCCTGATAGAGAAACCCTTATAGAATATTCCTCTAATAAATTTTATTCTGTTGATCCTTCTAATCTGTCCAACAGAACTTTGTTACATGATTTAGGGGATGACAGTGATGCTATAGATTACCCCACTTTATCTAACTCTTTTATTGCCTT
>JAGHCS010000236.1 GCA_021160355.1 Candidatus Cloacimonadota bacterium | reverse complement strand
CTTTTATATGGAGGATCAAAGAATATTAAGTCGTATATTTTAGTACACTTATTTAGATAGCTGAAAACAGAACAATTATGTATTTGGGCAGCTTTTTCAAGAGTAAGAGCAGTAATATTTTTTTTAAGAATTTTAATAACCTGGTATGAGTTTTCCACAAAATCGCATCGTTCTGAACCTTCGCTGAGAGCTTCCAATCCGAGACTTCCGCTTCCTGCAAATAGATCAAGCACTTGTGCGTGTGCTACGTCACTTCGGATAATTGCGAAAATTGCTTCCCGAACCTTATCCATAGTTGGTCGGACAGCATTCTTTGGAACAGATATTTTGTGCCCTTTGTATGAGCCTGATATAATATGCACCTTGCAAACTTGAGCGTTTTACACTCTTCGGTGTTTCTTCTCCGAATGTTTGATCTTCCAATTTCTGTAAGCAACAAGAACAGGGCTGGCAATGAAGATAGAAGAATAAGTACCAATGAGAACACCGATCAGAAGTGTGGTAGAGAATGCTCTTATTCCCTCACCACCAAAGAAGAACAAGATCACGACAACAATAAGAGTCGTGAAGGATGTAACAATAGTTCGCGAGAGTACTTCATTGATACTATGATTAATAATGGATTCATAGTTTTCTTTCCGGTATATCTTCAGATCTTCTCGAACTCTCACGAAAAGCACAATCGTATCATTAAGAGAATAACCCACAATTGCGAGCAATGCGGCAATAACACTAATGGTTATCTCTATATTGAATATGGATAGAAGCCCGATAGTGATCAATACATCATGGAAAAGTGCGAGCACAGCAGCAAAACCAAATGTGAGCTCAAATCTCCACCAAATATATATAATGATGCCGAGCATAGCGATCAGAATTGCTATGATGGCTTTTCCGCGAAGTTCTTCTCCGATTTTAGAACCTACATGCTCACTTCGTCGAAGAAAATCAACTTCTGTTTTATTTGCAGCATAATTCGGAAAATTAGTGCGCAGGATGCTCATTAAAGCATCTTCATCTTCTTTTGGATTTTCACTTGCTTTGATCTTTATTAAAATGATATTAGGATTTCCAAATTCCTGAATGACTGCGTCGCTGAATCCCTCCGAACTAAGTATGTCGCGAATGGACTGTATCTCGACAGGAGGAGTTTCAATTGTATCAGGTGTGAAATCAAATTCAAAAAGTGTTCCACCTGTGAAATCAATACCATACTGAGGTCCGCCGTGAATAATCCACGATACGATTCCTGCGATGATCAATAGACCGGAAATAACAAATGCTATTTTACGTTTGCTTATAAAATCTATTTTAGTATTTGATAAGAATTGCATGGTGATCTCCTCCTAAATGCTAAGACTTTTTCTGGGTTTGCGAGTAATCACGCCATCAAAGATAGCTTTGGTTACCACAATCGCGGTGAACATGGAAGCAAGGATACCAATACTCAAAGTAACAGCAAAACCTCGAATCGGGCCAGTTCCGAACTGATACAGCACGACTGCGGTGATAAGCGTCGTGATATTTGCATCAGCAATAGTAATAACTGCTCGTTTGTAGCCGTTATCTATCGCTGTGCGAACAGATTTGCCAGCTCGTAGCTCTTCCCTAATTCTCTCAAAAATGAGCACATTCGCATCCACTGCCATACCTATTGTGAGGATGATACCTGCGATACCCGGCATGGTCAAACTCGCATTGAGCATTGTGAGAACTGCGAGAATAATGAGCACATTTCCTATGAGTGCAATGTTTGCAATAATGCCCGAAATTTTATAATAAATGATCATGAATAACATGACAAGTATGAGACCAATAATCGCTGCTTTGAAGCCGGCTTTGATGGAATCCGATCCTAAAGTTGGTCCTACTGTACGCTCTTCAACAATATTCACCGGAGCAGGGAGGTTACCAGCGTTTAGAACGATCGCAAGATCTTTTGCTTCATCCATGTCGCCGATTCCTGTTATCATCGCATTACCATCCCTGATCTTATCATTGATTACAGGAGCGGAATGCACAATATTGTCCAGCACGATTGCAAGTTGTTCATTAATATGACTGCCTGTTACATTTGCAAAGATCCTTGATCCCTCATTATCAAACTGAAGACTTACGTATGGCTTATTAGCAATTTTGGGGTCCATTCCTTGTCCGATACGAACGTCTGCAGTCTTTAAATGAGTACCCGTGAGTTCTACAGTATCATAGAGAAAATAAACAGGACGAGCTCCCTGAATATTATCCTTATCTACTTTTCCAAGAAGGATGACAACGCCTTCGGGCATGATCTCTTGTATCTCAGGAAGATTTATAACTTTTCTGAATAGTTCAAGATTTTCAGGACGTACTATCAAGCGCTGCCCATATATAGCAACGAGACTTGAAAAAAGGTGGTCATGGGAGGTTTCTTCGACTACTGCTGCAGTTGAATCTGCAAGAGAATCTGCAGTTTCACTTTCAAAAAGTGCTTCTTCTACAGCAGTTGCTTTCTCATCCTCGACTTTTTTTAAGTATGCATATTTATCATAATTGCTTTTAAGATATTCATCGATTGCTTCAACTGCATTTCTTATATCTTGAGTATTCGCCACAAGCTGAAATTCAAGTAATGCTGTTTTACCGATAAGTTCTTTTGCTCTGCCTGCATCGCGAAGCCCGGGAAGTTGAACAAGAATTCTTTTGGTGCCAATCTTCTGGATTGTGGGCTCAGCTACACCGAATTGGTCAATTCGGTTTGTGATGATCTGTTGTGCGCTTTTTATCGCGTTTTCTGCGGTTTCTGCTGGAAGTCCTTCTGTATCGACTTCAAGCACGAGGTGCATACCGCCTTGCAGGTCAAGACCAAGCTTGAGTTGCTTGCTGCTAAACCAGGTGGGCAGTTCTACTTTCGAAGTCTTCTCAACAAGTTCAGCTTGAATCAATTGATCCTGAGTAAAATCAACTTCTCCTTCTACGTTTCTCAGCATGTAATCAGGCAACTTCCCTGTGACGGAAATGGAATCATGCAGTTCTGTCATTGTTATCTGATCATCAAATTCCTGACCGAAAAGATTACTGCCAACTTTATATTCATGCTCATTAATTTCATAGATCAGATTTGAGTTCTGATCATAAGCCTTAATGTTCACGATTGCATATTCGTTTTTCGCTATGAGTGGTAAAAGATAGTAGATCATTACAAGGAAAACAACAATTATGATTGCTGTCCTAAACCAGTTTTTCTTCATGAGGGAACCCTTTCATATACGTAAATTATTTTTTAGAAAAATTTGTTGAATTTTTTGAGTACAGAATTATAAGTCAAGTATAACAATAAAAACGCACCTTATATACAAGAATAGATTTTATTACTAAGCTGGTTCATGAATCGGATATTACCTCTCAATAGTTCTCTTCAGACGAATTACAAATACAGCCCCCTGAGGTTTATTATCTTCAACAAATACGTCACCATCATATTCTTCAACGGTACACTTTACGATATACAAACCAATACCTGTATGTCCGGATTCTCCATAATGAAAGCCCTCATCAAAAATTTTATCTTTTATTTCGTCCGGTATTCCAATGCCGTAGTCTGTAAATCTTATCTCACAGATATCATTGTTACAAGTAATATCTATATCCAGTTTCGTGCTCTTGCTATGCATTATTGCATTACTTATTATGTTCTCAAACACTGAATAAATTGCCTTGTCCGCATACGCTCTGCTTTTGCCTGTAACAGTGATCTTTATATCTGGATAATTCTTTATAACATCACGGGCTACTTGCTCGATATCGTATTCATCCAGCTCTGCATGCGAGTCTAAGAATTCTACCTGATCCCGCTGATTTTGTATGGTTTCTATGCTTTTCCACACGCGCTTCTCTAT
The DNA here is from genome assembly GCA_021160355.1 of Candidatus Cloacimonadota bacterium. Classification (GTDB taxonomy): domain Bacteria; phylum Cloacimonadota; class Cloacimonadia; order JGIOTU-2; family JGIOTU-2; genus Celaenobacter. Next base: position 3,064 of record JAGHCS010000236.1, on the reverse strand, counting down.
CTCGTCGATCATGGATTCATCCCGTTCTTCACGATATATATCAACCGCACTTTTGATTACAGTCAGATCATTTGTGATATCGTGTCTAAGAATGGAAGTGGCTGTTTTTAACCTTTCTCTATTTATCTTTAATTCTTCTTCCGCCTGCTTGCGTTCGGTGATGTCTTGATGATTACCAATCATATACACAGCATTGCCTTTTTCGTCACGCTCAACGATACGGGCATAGGCATGAATCCAAAGATAATCACCCGTTTTAGTTATCATCCGAAATTCGTTCTTATATAGATCGGGTTTCATTTTTAGATATCTTTCAGCAACAGCGAGAGCTTTTTCCCTGTCATCGGGGTGGATCAGCTTCGCCCAGTTCTCGAAATTAGATTCGAATTCGTTGGGCTCGTATCCAAGCATCGTGTAATATTTTGGGCTGAAATACAATTTGTCCGTCTTGAAATTCCATGTCCAGATTCCGTCGGTGGTAGCATCCAGGGTAAGTTGCAGTTCTTTCTCACTTTTCTGGAGAGCTTCTTCTACTTTTTTACGCTCCTCTATTTCCAAACTGAGTTTATCTATAGATGTTGTTGTATCATTGAGATTCTTTGCCATTTGATTAAATGATACTGCGAGAAGTCCTATTTCGTCATTCCGCTTGATGGAAACCCTAGAATCAAAATCACCCTTTGAAATCTGCCTTGTTTGCCTCACTAATTCTTTTATTGGTTGAGCAGCCTGCTTTCCAATTATAAATGCTGTAATGGCTAAAGCACTGGCAAGGAGAAATCCAATGAGGAGTAATTTAGTTAAATTGTGTTTGACCGGAATAATAATTTTCGAAAGGGGAAGATAATCTATTATGTACCATGATTCACCGGTATTTCCTTTTTTATGATCTATGGATTCGAAGCTTCCTCCAAAATTATATCCTTCAATATTTGATGTTAATCCAATTTCAGAAAGACCGACAATCCATTTATCGCCTTGTTCGGTGAATATATAAGATGCTTCATCACCAGATCGTATTTTTTCGGTAAGTTCAGTTGGAACTCTTATACTCAGTGGTTCAACACCTTCTTCAAAAACTACCAGTCCGCCACTGCGTATCAATTCTAATTTCTCATAATTCTCAATCGTTGAGTTCGATATTATCTCACCGATCGATCCTAATATATTGAGATTTATTTTCAATATGCCGATGATATCATTTCCATTTTTTATGGGAACAACGACACCGAGTACATATCCACCCACACTATCATCATAACCCCTATCATCAAAGAAAATGGCTCCATCTCCGTCACTATAACCGCCTTTCCACCAATATTTATGCCCATGTGCAAAAGTTGTGAGCTTAGCTGTTGATGCAACAAGAGCGCCATATTTATTTGTAATAAAGAGTTCTCCATATTCGCCCTCCATATTTATCTGCAATTCTTTTAGATATTGTGCGAGGGGATTGTCTGTATACTCAAGAATAAAAGAATCATTACTATCATCAGTTGTTTTCCACTTCTCATCTCTCGACTGGATTTCATTATCTCTATATTGTTGGGATAAGGCACTGTACTGTGCATTACTTTCGTTTACAGCACTCAAGACCAGTGGTGTTAAAGTAATTGTGCTCGCTGTTTTAACCTTTTCAAGAATGTGTTGTTCAATATTTAATGAGATTTTTTTAACAATGGGTATCATTTGTTCAAGTTGAGTATTTACAACAGTATCGTAACTAAATTTAAATATAATAAAATATGCGATTATAAGGATTACTAATCCAATTATAAAAATTTTTACTGATTGCTTTAATGCAAAATTCATTTCTTACTCCATCATATATCAGAAAATTTCATGATACTTATCTTGAAACCTCAATAGCTCTCCTCAATCGTACTACAAATACAGCCCCTTTAGGTTTATTATCTTCAACAAAAACTTCTCCACCGTATTCTTCGACTGTGCGTCGTACGATATATAAGCCAATACCGGTATGTCCTGCTTTACCAAAATGGTAACCTTCGTCAAATATTTTATCTTTTATTCCGTCTGGTATGCCGATACCCCTATCTGCAAATCTTATTACGCAATAGTCATTTTCATAGCTAATATTAATATCCAGAGTTTCGGTATTACTATGCTTGGCTGCATTGTTAATTATGTTCTCAAAAATGGAATATAATGCGTTATCTGCATAGACTTTACCTGAACCCGTAATATTGATTTTCATAGAAGGATAGCTATTTATAAAATTATGAGTTACTTTTTCTAGATCATACTCATCCAAATCAGCATGAGAATTGAGGAACTGTTCTTGTTCACGTTGTTTATTAATCGTGTTTATAGTCTTCTCTACTCGTTTTTCAATCTCATCCAGCATTGTTTCATCATTCTCATCGCGGTAAATATCAAGAGCGCTTTTTATCACTACAAGATCATTAGTAATATCATGTCGCAAAATTGAGTTTGCAGTTTTTAGACGCTCCCGATTAATTTTTAATTCCTCTTCTGCCTGTTTATATTGGATGGCAAGTGCTATTTCTTCTGAAATAAAAGTAAGAATTTCAATATCTTTTTCAGAATATAGATTTGGATCATCGTAACTTTGAACAGCAATAACACCAGTTACTTTGTTCTCAATTTTAAGCGGAACACCAAGCCAGATTTCAGAATGAGCGCCAATAGTTTCAACAATTCCTCTTTTAGTTAACTCCTCTACAACATCATTCGTAGCAAAAAGAGGTTTCCCGGTTTTGATTACATATTTTGCCATTGTTTTACCGGCGGGAAATTTTTCAAATTCATCTTTTTTATCAACATGAAAAGGAAGGGAGATCATATCGGTTTTTTCATCATATAATGCCACGAAAAAATTTGTAGTGTCTATCACATTTCCCAGATATTCTCTTATTTTAATTAAGAGTTCGTGCAAATTATCAACTGAATTCAAAGCATTGGAAATGTTGAATAATGTTTTTTGAATGTTCTCAGCTCGCTTAAGTTCGGTGATATCTTCTGTGAGAATAACGACCTTTTCAACATCTCCCTTTTCATCTTTAATAGCATAAAAATACTG
>JAGHCS010000131.1 GCA_021160355.1 Candidatus Cloacimonadota bacterium | reverse complement strand
TAATTCATCCAAATAGGGTGGCAACGCCAATCCCTGATCCTGACTGTATGCTCTAAATTTTATCATGGGCTAAAAATATTGTGAGACTAATTTCTTGTAAACTTTGTTGGGGTTGTGGGACAGCCCCGTACATGTAAAACAAAAAATGAGATTGTCACCCTGAGCTTGCCCGTTGCGCCATAGCAAAGCGAAGGCGAGTCGAAGGGTCTCATATTAATGATAGATCATGAAGCAGAGGGAGATCCTTCGCAAGAAATTGAAATTTCTTACTCGAGGATGACAATTATTTTTATAGAAAATTTCAGCGTAAATCAGTTTAGTTTGTCCGCCCAATGGCTGATAAGGGTTTAGAGATGTATTATCTATTTCCCCTGAACGGTTTTTCTTCTCTGAAATCCGGCGAGAAATCAGTCTGATCTTTCTTGGAGACAAAATCTTGCGGAAACTGCACGAGCATATTAGTAAAATCCAGACTTAAGGCATGTTCATACACGTCGTTGAATTCTTCCAGCGTAATTCGTCTTCCTAAAAACCGACGAAAAATATCATCATTATTGATAAGCATTGCAGGCGGATTATACTGAGACATCAAACTGATCGGAATATCTTTTCCGAACTCTATAAAAAGAGTCGTAAGTACATCCTTCGAATTCTGGACCTGTTCCGGCAGGATGAGATGACGAACGAGCACACCTTTTGAAGCAATTGGTTTATCCTCAACAAAGGAATCAAGAAATCCCTTCTGTCTGACCATCTCAATAAGTGATTCAAGCGCTCTGTCAGGATAATCTTCGGCGTTTGAAAGTTCCTTTGCCAATTTCCTGTCTGCATACTTGAAATCAGGCATGTAGATATCAGCATATTCATCAAGTGCTTTGATAGAATCAACTTTCTGATATCCCGACATATTATATAAAATTGGTAAAGAGATATCTGCCTTTCTTAGCAATTCAACGATTTTTATTGTGTGCGGGAAAAAATGATCGGGTGTGACAAAGTTCACATTATGAATATCATAAGTAAAAATAAGTTCTTTTATATCTTTTGCAACCCGCTCGCACGTATAGGGAATTCCAAATCCATTAAAGGATATTTGATAATTCTGGCAGTAGCAACACTTCAGCGAGCATCCTGTGAAAAAGATAGTTCCCGAACCATTTGTCCCGGAGATAGGGGGTTCCTCTCCAAAATGTGCCCCAATATCTGAGATACGGAGTTGGGCTGTCTCTCTGCAATATCCCTTTTGTCCTCGTGTGCGGTTAATTTTGCATTCTCTCGGACAAAGATTACAGTTCTTATAAGTATGCATACTAATTAAATCGTTTTTTTGATTATTTTATCATACTTCGAGAACCTCAGGATGACATAGTTTATATTATTGATTTCTGATTTTTTCTATGATATCGGTAGTGGATTTTCCTTCGATGAATTTAAGACTCCGTACTTCTCCACCTCGCTCAAGCACAATATCGCTTCCTACAATATCTTCAATTGCCCAGTCACCACCTTTGACCAGCACGTCAGGTTGCACGATTCGGATAAGTTCATATGGTGTGTCCTCATCAAAAATGCCTACGTAATCTACAGCCATAAGATTGTCCAGCACAATTGCCCGATCCTGTTCATAATTGATCGGACGATCAATGCCCTTGAGCCGTCTGACGGAATCATCGCTGTTTAAACCAATAATGAGAACATCTCCAAGTTTTTTTGCAGCACTGAGATATTCAACATGCCCTCGATGAATAAGGTCAAAGCAGCCATTGGTAAAGACTATTTTCACATTTGAATCATGGAGGTTCTGTGCGATATTCGCTATTTCTTCAATGGTTGTGATCATGATTCATTCCAATCTTTTAGTGATCGCATGATTTCCTGAGGAGAAGCGGTTGCAGCTCCCACTTTTCCACATACAACACCAGCAGCATGATTCGCAATAATTGATGCGGTTTTTATATCACAATTTGCTGTTATCGCAAGCATAAGTGTGCTGATGACCGTATCTCCTGCGCCTGATACATCATATACTTCCTGAGAAAAAGTCGGTATCTGCCAGCTTTGATTTTGATCATCACAGATAAACATTCCTTTTGATCCGAGAGTGATGACAACATACTTGCAGTTCAGTTTGTCCATGAGTTTCTTTGCAATGATATTCAGGTCTTCATCGGATTTGATCTCATATTGAAGATTCTTCTCAGCTTCGTGTTTGTTTGGTTTGAAAAAAGTCACATTCTGATATTCGAAGAAGTTCTTTGCTTTGGGATCAACTCCAATAAATTTATGATGTTTTTTGGCGAGAGATGTAAAGAGATGAATGAGCTCTTTAGTCAGCAATCCTTTATTATAATCCTGAAGAATAATGCCGTCGATATCAGGAGTAATTTTCTGTGCATATTTTTTGATTTCATTATACACTTCACCGTCGATCTCGTCATCATTCTCAAAATCGATGCGAACAAGCTGTTGGTTGCGTGCAATTACACGAGTCTTTTGTGTAGTAGGATGTTGAATATTAAAAAAGATTCCTTCATCAGAAATGCCATTATCACGGAATATCTGTCTGAGTTTTTCTCCGGTTTGGTCATTTCCCACAGTTCCTATGATGATAGGTTCTGCACCAAGGGCTTTTATATTCTGAGCAACATTTGCAGCTCCACCCGGACCAAATTTCTCTTTCTCAACTTTTACAACCTGAACTGGCGCTTCAGGAGAAATTCGATCGACATCTCCGATGATGTAATGGTCGAGCATAAGATCGCCAACCACTAAAACCTTTTTTGATTGAATCTTTGTTAAAATATCTTTGAGCTTTTTTTCATCGATATGCATATTACTCCTTCAAACATATAATTTAACCACACGTCTTCTCCGCCAGCTTGTGGATACGCCGTTGCAGGCGATTGGCACAAAAATCGCGAAGGCTGAATTATAAAAAATGTTTTACAAAACATTATCCATTACCTTTTGATATATATATCATAGTTCATTTATTTCTTTAATCCAATTGGATATTCACCATTAAAACATGCAAAACAAAAATTATTCTGGTCTTGAACCACACTTTTCAATTCATCGATTGTCAAGTAGCGGAGCGAGTCAGCTTTCAGATACCCGGCAATGTCTTCAACGGTTTTTTGATTTGCAATCAGTTCTTCATAAGTAGGAGTATCAATCCCGTAGAAACAGGGATATTTGACCATTGGAGAACCGATGCGTACATGAACTTCTTTTGCACCATGAGATCTAACCATTTTTACGATTTTTTGAAGGGTCGTACCTCGCACAATGGAATCATCAATAAGAGTCACGATTTTTCCCTCGAGATATCCGGGCAGGGGATTAAATTTCTGAACCACATTCTCGTCACGAATTGTTTGCTCAGGTGCAATAAATGTGCGTCCAACATAATGATTTCGTATGAGACCAAAATTGAAATCTAAGCCGAGTTCTTTTGCATAGCCGAGTGCGATAAAATTGCTTGAGTCGGGTACAGGTATAACGACATCAGAGATGATATCCTCTTTTTCAGCAAGTTTTTTACCAAGTTTTTCACGAAAAGCATAGACTGCATTATCGTAAACCACACTGTCTGGACGCGAAAAATAAATAAGTTCAAAAACGCAGTGCGCACTATGCTTTCTACTTCTGAATTCATCAGGATTTAACTGGATTGATTCCATTCCGGTTGCATTTACGTGAATGATCTCGCAAGGAGAGACTTCTTTTTTGAATTGAGCCCGAATGATGTCTATACAGCATGATTCAGATGCAAACACATACGTTTCATCATTAAGCTCACCAAGGATAAATGGTCTGTTTCCATAAGGATCACGAAAGGCATAGAGTTCATCTTTAACAAGCATAACTGAAGAATATGAGCCCTGGAAATGCTTCATGAGTTTTTTGATAGAATCAACGATTGAGAGCCCTTGCTTTTCGTGAAAATACGCAATATATTTCAGGATGAGTTCACCGTCATTCTGCGATTCAAAAAAGACATCCTTTGCTTCGAGGTCTTCGCGCAGTTCTTTATAATTTACTATATCCCCGTTACTTGCAAGAGCAAACATTGGTCCCGAGAGATTGTTCAATAAATGGGGTTGGGCATTTCCTATGTTTGATGAACCTTGAGTTGGATAACGGACATGACCTATTGCAACGTGAGAGGGAATCTGTGTAAGTACCTCTTCATTAAAAACTTCTTTCACAAGCCCCATTTGTTTTATGAGTTGTAATTTCTCGCCGTCGAAATACGCAATTCCACAGCTTTCCTGTCCACGATGCTGAGCAGCAAAAAGTCCAAGAATTGCGAGACGAGAAGCAGATTCAGCTTTCTTATTTTTCTGATATATTCCAATGATTCCGCACATAGTTTTGAGTTACTTCTTCTTTCTGAAAGATACTTTCGATTCTTCACCTTTTCTCAGGCGAGATATATTTTCTTTGTGACGGTATATGATAAGGGCTGCGGTAAATGTTGTCAAAACAAGAAGGGGGATTTCTTGAAAATCGGGAATATTTCGGATAATCTCGACAATCCAGAACGTAAGAACTGCAAAGAGCGAAGCGAGTGATATATAACGAAATAGAGCCGCAATAAGAAGGAACACGCCAAGTGCAATGAGAGATGGAATTGGCAGCAAATTAATTAATACTCCTGCACCTGTTGCCATTCCCTTGCCCCCTTTGAATCTTAGAAAAACCGGATAGATATGACCGATGATTGCCACAAGGCCAATCGCAACAATAGCGATCTGATATGTTTGTGGATTGGTATAATCAAGGCAGGGATTGAATCCTAAAATGGTATGTTCGCAGGATTGTGCAAGGAGGAGCCTGCCGATTTCGACTGCAAAAAATCCTTTAAAAAAATCAAAAATCAATGAGATGATACCAGGAATAACCCCAAGAGTTCTCAGCACATTTGTAGCTCCGATATTCTTACTGCCATGTTCCCGAATATCGATTTTTTTGATCAATTTACCAAGGATAAATCCGCTGGGGATCGTACCAAAAAGATATGAGATGAGCAAAGCAAAAAATAGAATCATGATTTATCCTTAAATTTTAACTTAATTGTGATGCCGTCAAAACCAAATTTTTCCCGAATCTGGTTTTGGATGTATCTTTTATAATTCTCTGTAATAAGTGTTGCATTATTCATGACAAATAGGAAAAGTGGTGGATTGGTGTCTACTTGTGAAGCAAAATAGAATTTCACTCTTTTATGTGAAGGATGACTTGGTGGATTTTGTGCTGTGATTTTTTGTAGAAAAGTGTTCATGTTGTGTGTGGAGATCCGTTTCTTTCTCTGTAGATTTACATAGAGGATGAGATCAAGAAATTTTGTGACACGTTGTCCGGTTGTCGCAGAAATAAAAATGACCGGAGCATAGGACGCATAATTCAAACTATAACGAATTTCTTCTTCGAATTTTTTTGCAGTTTTGTGATCTTTTTCGATCGCATCCCACTTATTGACAACAAGAATAAGTGCTTTATACTGAGATTGAGTATACTCGATAATTCGCTTATCCTGAACTGAGATTTCTTCCTGTGCATCGAGAAGAACACATACGATGTCGGCATCGTCTATGCTGCGCAAACTACGCAGGTTGCTGAAATACTCGATCCCAAACTTCACCCTACTTTTTCTGCGCAGTCCTGCCGTATCTATGATAGTCAGCTCGCAATCCTTATATTTGAAATTCAAATGAACAGAATCTCGGGTGGTGCCCGGGATGTCCGTCACAATTACAGCATTTTGTCCGATGATCTTATTTACTAATGAGGATTTTCCAACATTTGGTTTGCCGACTACAGCGATTTTGATTGTATCTTCTTTGAACTGCCCTTTCATTTCTTCAATGGATGGTAAGTTGTTTACAATCTGGTCTTGAAGTTCAGAAAAATTTCTTCCACCAAGTGCAGAAATTCCAATTGGTTCACCAAATCCCAGGTTCATGAATTCATAAATTTCCAGCTCCTCTTTATCATTATCTACCTTGTTTACAGTGAAGATAACTTTATCCTGTACAGGAAAGAGCATTTGTGCAATTTGCTGGTCATAATCCGTTATACCGTTTTTGCAATCTGTGACAAACACGATCAGATCAGCTTCTTCGATGGCAAGTTCTGCTTGTGCCTTGATTGATTGTGTCATGGAATCATTTGTGCTCGGCACGATCCCGCCTGTATCTACAACAATGAAAGGATAACCGTTCCACTCGGTTTGAAAATATTTTCTATCCCTGGTAACTCCGGATTCCTCATCAACGATCGCAAGTTTCTTCTTCACCATCCTGTTAAAAATGGTTGATTTGCCCACATTGGGACGTCCTACTATTGCAACTATCGGTATAGACATAATTTATTAAAATACAGTGGGATTTTCGGGGAAAAGGTTGTCAAATAATTTGTGGAATGAGTGTGCGTCTTACAGGAAAATCCTTATAAATAGTATGCATGGAGTCGGGATTTTTTATGAACACAATGCATTTATCTAAAATTTGC
>JAGHCS010000118.1 GCA_021160355.1 Candidatus Cloacimonadota bacterium | reverse complement strand
CATCAATATCGTCTTCAGTTATGATTTCATCATCGATGTACTTTTGAAGAATCACTTCATCAAATTCAGCTAATTTTTCAATGAGCTTTATCCTGCTTTCAGCAATGTTCTCGATCAATTCAGGAGATATCCTTTCATCATCAAGCGGGACTGTAGAAAATTCCAAACCCTCATCATCTTTATCATAAATATATGCACTCTGATTAACAAGACTGACAATGCCAATGAATTCATCATTATACATAATGGGAAGTTGTACAGGAACTGCATTTGGCTGAAGTTTTGTTCTGATCGTTTTCACTGCATATTCAAAATCAGCGCCGACTCTATCCAGTTTATTGATAAAAGCAATTCTTGGAACATGATATCGGTCTGCTTGATGCCACACCGTTTCAGATTGAGGTTCCACACCTCCAACACCGCAGAAAATCACCACGGCACCGTCAAGAACACGTAATGAACGCTCAACCTCAACAGTAAAATCAACATGCCCTGGAGTATCAATAATATTGATCCTATTATTCTTCCAGAAACAGGTTGTTGCTGCGGAAGTAATTGTTATGCCGCGCTCTTTTTCCTGAACCATCCAATCCATTGTTGCTGTACCTTCGTGTACTTCTCCCATTTGGTGCACTATACCAGTATAGAAAAGGATCCGCTCGGTAACGGTCGTTTTTCCTGCATCAATATGAGCGATAAGCCCGATATTGCGGATATTTTCCAGGTCATAGTGCTTTTGTTGCATCGTTAGATTCTAAAATGTGCAAATGCTTTGTTCGCTTCTGCCATTCTCCAGACTTCTTCACGTTTCTTGATCGATGAACCTTCGTTCTTGTATGCAGCAATAAGTTCACCAGCAAGTTTTTCATCAATAGTCTTTTCATGGCGCTTTCGCGAAAAATTAACGATCCATCTGAAAGCAAGTGCTTGTTGTCTATCTCTAGTGACTTCCATTGGAACCTGGTAGTTTGCACCACCAATTCTACGAGTTTTCACTTCAACTTTTGGCTTCACGTTCTCAAGCGCCTGCTTGAAAACTTTGATCGGATCTTCCTTTGTCTTCTTCTCTATGATCTCTAATGCGTGATAAAATTTACGTTCAGCAAGACTTTTCTTCCCGCGCATCATCATCTGGTTGATAAATTTTGCAACAATGATATCACCATATTTTGGATCAGGAAGTATCTGTCTTTTTTGAGCTTTCTTTCTTCTAGACATATAAACCCACTATCCTAATTTCTTGATTTTTTTCGTTCCATATTTGGAACGGCTTTTCTTTCTACTATCCACTCCACTTGCATCGAGAGTTCCACGAATAACGTGGTAACGCACACCTGGCAAGTCCTTTACACGACCACCTCTTATCAAAACAATGGAGTGTTCCTGCAAATTGTGCCCTTCACCTGGAATATAGCTTGTTACTTCAATTCCATTTGAAAGACGCACACGGGCAACTTTACGCAGAGCAGAGTTAGGTTTTTTGGGAGTCGTGGTATACACTCTTGTGCACACACCTCTTTTTTGAGGACAACCCTGTAAGGCTTTATTCTTTTTAGCCTTCTTCTGCTTCTGTCTGCCCTTTCTTATAAGCTGTGAAATTGTAGGCACTTACGCCTCCTGTTCTTGTATATTATTTTTAAAATGTTCTTCCTGAATAAGTAAGTTACTATCAGGGAGTAATTTTTCTACTGTTTTCTTTAAACTCAACTCTTCATCAAGAGTATCTTTTACCATCTTACGCCAATATTTTGTGCCGGTTCCGGCAGGAATTCTGTGACCAATTATCACACTTTCCTTAAGTCCTTCCAAGATATCAACTTTACCATACACTGCTGCTTCTGTCAGCACCTTTGTTGTGTTTTGGAATGACGCAGCAGAGATAAAGCTGTCAGTAATCAGTGCAGATTTTGTAATACCCATGAGAAGCTGCTCAAATGTTGCGACTTTACCGCCGTCCTGTTCAGCCTGGATATTCACCTTCTTCACATGAAGTTTATCAACGATCTCACCTTCAAGGAAAATTGTATCACCTGGATCAAGTATCTTTACCTTTTGCATCATCTGACGAACGATCACACGGATGTGTTTGTCGTTGATATCCACACCCTGCTTACGATATATTTCCAGAATTTCATTCGTGATAAATTCCTGAGTTGCTACCACACCTTTTGCAGTAAGAATATCGTGCGGATCGAGTGGTCCGTCTGATAATGGGTCTCCATTTTCCACAACATCACCTTCATGAACAATAATTCTTCGTCCATAAGGTATGGTATAGTCCTGATCAATTCCTGAAGCTTCGGAAGATATAGTTACTTTTCTCCCAAGGCGTGTCAGTTTGCCTATTTTTACGACACCATCGATTTCAGTTATAACTGCTTTACTCGATGGAGAACGGGCTTCAAAAAGCTCTACCACACGTGGAAGACCACCTGTAATATCTCTCTGTTTTACTGTCACACGGGAAGTCTTACCTAAAATTTCACCCGGAAATACTCGTGAACCTTCTTCGATTTCAAGATTAAGACCCGCTGGTAATGGCACTCTAATTTTCTTCTTTTTATCAGTTTCAATAATGAGTGTTGCCTGCTTGCCGACATCTCTTGATTCAAGAATTGTGATCTCGGTTCGTCCGGTTAACTCATTGAATTCTGTTTTATATGTTTCATCAGAAATAAAATCATCATAATGAACCGTTCCTGCTGCTGTGGAAATCAGCGGAGTATTATAGTTATCCCAGCTGAACAAAAGTGTATCTTTCACTACTTTCTGGTCTTCTGCCACAAAAATCGTAGCACCATACTCAACATTATAATGACTGAGTTCTTCTTTTGATTCGGGATCAATAATGCGAATTTTCCCCTGATAACTTGAAGCAATCTTCTGATCGTCCCTGTTTACAACATAATCTAACCTGTCATATTTGACGATACCGTCTTTTTCTGCATTAACTTCAGCTTCTTCTACCATAGTGCTTGCAGCACCGCCTATGTGGAAGGTTCTAAGAGTAAGCTGTGTTCCGGGCTCACCAATACTCTGCGCTGCGATGACCCCTACAGGTTCACCGATCGTTGCAGGTTTTCCTGTGGATAGATTTCTTCCATAACATTTCGCACAGATACCCTTATCAGCTTCACAAGTCAGTACAGAACGAATTCGAACAACTCTAATACCGTGCTTTTGAATAAGATTTGCCTTTTCATCAGAAATTGTTTCTCCAGCTTCTACAATGATCTCTCCACTTATAGGATCGACAACTTCTTCTACAGCAGTACGCCCTTTAATTCGATCACTCAGAGGTTCGATCGTTTTATTACCCTCTTTGAGTGAAGTCATATTTACACCTTGCATTGTTCCGCAATCATGTGTGGAAATAACCACTGATTGAGCAACATCAACGAGACGGCGAGTCAGATATCCGGCATCAGCAGTTTTTAGTGCCGTATCAGCCAATCCTTTTCGAGCACCATGTGTGGATATGAAGTATTCAAGAATACTCAGACCTTCTTTAAAGTTTGATTTGATTGGATTTTCAATGATCTCACCCATTTCACCTGTCAGTTTACGAGAGGGCTTTTCCATCAACCCTCTCATCGCACCGAGTTGTTTGATCTGATCTCTTCCACCACGAGCACCTGAAACCGCCATGATCCAGATAGGATTAAATCCCAATCTATCCATCTTGAGCTCTTCCATCATCCTATCAGTAATCTCTTCTGTCGCGATCTTCCATTGGTCGATCAAACGGTCATAACGTTCACTTTCGGTAATGACACCGGTATCATATTCTTCCTGAATTTCCACCACTTCATCTTCCGCAAGTTCGAGAATGTGCGCTTTTTCCTTGGGAACAATAACATCAACCATACCAAATGTCGTACCTGATTTTGTTGCATATTGAAAACCAATATTTTTCAAGTCATCAAGATAATATGCTGTGCGCTCTGCACCGTATTTCTCATAAACTTCATAAGTAAGTTGGTTTATTTTACCTTTATCAAAATTATAATTTTTAAAACTAATATCTTCTGGGATAATTTGATTGAAGATGACTCTTCCTATAGTAGTGACTATACGCTTCCCTGAACCAGGACACTTATATTCGATCCATGAATGAATATGCAAACCAGTATCTTCTTCTGATATTTCATATTTTTGATATGATTTATTACCATTCAGTTCATACGCAATAAGCACTTCTTCTGTAGAGTTGAATTTAGGAAGTTTTTTTACATCTTCCGGTTCTTCTATTGTCGCAGTTGTAAGGAAATATACTCCAAGCACAATATCCTGACTTGCCATGAGTACGGGTTTTCCGTTCGCAGGAGAAAGAATATTGTTCACAGGAGTCATAAGCGTACGGGCTTCCATTTGTGCTTCGCCCGAAAGAGGAATATGTACAGCCATTTGGTCACCATCAAAGTCCGCATTGAATGGGTAACAAAGGAGTGGATGAAGTTGAATGGCTTTTTCTTCAATAAGAACTGGTATAAATGCCTGCATACTCAATCTATGAAGGGTGGGAGCTCTGTTTAATAGAACTGGGTAGTCCTTGATTACTTCTTCGAGAATCTTCCAGACTTCGGGTTTTTTCTCTTCCATTAGGCGTTTTGCCTGCTTGGTAGTACTCACACCTTCAAATTTTTCTATTCTTTCAATGATATAAGGTTTAAAAAGTTCAAGAGCCATTTTCTTAGGCAGTCCGCATTGATTAAGCTTCAAGTCCGGTCCAATAACGATAACGGAACGACCCGAATAATCAACACGTTTTCCAAGAAGATTTTGACGAAATCGTCCTTTTTTACCTTTTAACTGATCGCTTAATGATTTGAGAGGTCTATTACCTCTCCCTTTTACAGGTCTGGATTTTCTGCTGTTATCAAGAAGAGCATCAACTGCTTCCTGAAGAATTCTTTTTTCATTACGGAGTATAACCTCAGGAGCATGTCCTTCAATAAGTGCTTTCAGTCGATTATTTCTTGTAATAACTCTTCTGTAAAGATCGTTGAAATCGGCAGTTGCAAAACTTCCGCCCTCAAGATACACAAGGGGTCTCAAATCTGGTGGCATGACCGGAATAGTCTCAAGTATCATCCATTCTGGTCTGTTTCCTGAATTTAAGAATGCGTCCACAATCTTCAGCTTTTTGATAAGCTTTGCTTTTGCTTGTTTTGTTTCAAATTTTATCGAAGTACGGAGTTTATCAACTTCATCATTCAATTCAATTTCTGAGAGAAGCTTTCTGATTGGTTCAGCACCCATCTCAGCTTCAAATCCAGTAGGATATTTCTCTTTTGCCTGCTGGTAGGATTCTTCATCAATAACATCGCCTACATTGTATTCAGATGCACCGGGATTGAGAACAACATAAGATTCATAATAAAGAACTCGATCAAGTTCTTTTGATTTCAGATCGAGTAGCAATTGAATTGGACTTGGTATTTGCTTCACAAACCAGATGTGAGCAACAGGTACTGCAAGTTCAATGTGTCCCATTCTCTGGCGACGAACTTTTGAGGAGGTAACTTCAACACCGCAGCGGTCACAGATCAAGCCCTTAAAACGATATTTCTTATACTTACCGCATGAACATTCATAATCTTTCTCAGGACCGAATATTTTTTCGCAGAACAGTCCGTCTTTTTCAGGTTTGAGTGTTCTATAGTTTATCGTTTCAGGTCTGGTAACCTCTCCGTAAGACCAGTCACGGATCTTCTCAGGAGAAGCAATCTTTATGCTTACATAATCGTAATCTTTTACGACCTTATCTCTTTTTAATTCTCTAATCATGTATGACCTTCATGGTTTGGGGTGTTACTTATTATTAACGGTTGAGTTTTCAGATTTATCTGAAAGCAGATCGAAATCCAAACAAAGGCTTTTCAGCTCGCTTGCAAGAACGTTAAATGATTCTGGAATACCGGGAGCCGGTAGTTCCTTACCTTTTGTGATAGCTTCGTATGTTTGATTTCTACCATCAACATCATCAGATTTTACTGTGAGCATTTCCTGAAGAAGGCGAGATGCTCCGTATGCTTCCAGTGCCCAGACTTCCATTTCACCGAGTCTCTGTCCACCGTGTTGAGCTTTACCCCCGAGTGGTTGCTGAGTGACAAGTGAATATGGTCCAGTAGAACGGGCATGCATTTTATCAACAACAAGATGGTTCAACTTCATCATATATATCACACCGACTGTGACACGTTCATGCATTGCTTCACCGGTTTTACCGTCATAAAGCACCACTTTTCCATCTTCTGTGAGATTTGCTTTTTTTAGTTCATTCGTAATTTCCTGGATTGTTGCACTGTCAAAAACCGGAGTTTCTACCTCGTATCCTAAAGCTCGTGCAGCCCACCCAAGGTGAGTTTCAAGAATTTGACCTATATTCATACGAGAAGGAACACCAAGAGGATTAAGAATGATATCTACCGGAGTACCATCTTCGATAAAAGGCATATCCTGGATAGGAGCGATCTTAGCGATCACGCCTTTATTTCCGTGACGTCCAGCCATTTTATCACCAACTTCAACCTGCCTTTTCTTCGCGATGAAAATCTTTACCATTTTCAAAACACCGGAAGGAAGTTCATCTCCATATTTAATACGATCTTTATGCTTTTTGTAATTGTTATCGTTTTCATCAAGGGCATTTTTAACATCCACGATAACATCTTCATAGATCTGTTCATTCTTTTTTTCATTTTCAGTAAGCTTATTTTCAAGATTCAACTTTCTGAAAGAGATTTTCTTCAGTTCTTCTACAGTTATTTTTTTACTGGGTGGAATAAAGAATCGACCTGTTTTTTCTTCGGTAATTCTATAAGCAGTTTCACCAATCAATAAGTCGGTTAGCTTAGTTTTGAGAAATTTATAGATATTTTTATTTTCTGTATCAAATTCAGTTTTCAGTTTTGATAATTTCTCTTCTTTTTCAAGTTCTGAAAGTTCGTCACTTTCTGCTTTTGAGAAAACCTTAACATCAACGACTACACCTTCCATGCCAGGTTTTGCTTTTAAAGAAGTATCAGAGAAATCACCAGCTCGTTCACCAAATAATGCGCGCATCAACTTTTCTTCGGGCGACAAATCTACATTTGAGGATTTAGGGGTTATCTTACCAACTAATATGTCGCCGGATTTAACATGCGAGCCAACGCGGACGACACCTGTTGCATCAAGATTTCTTAGCGCGAATTTTGGAACATTGGGAATATCGTCAGTGAGTTCTTCATCTCCCTCTCTGGTACTGCGGACGAGTACTTCAAGTTCCTCAATATAAATTGATGTCAATTCGTCTTCTCGAGCAACTTTTTCACTGATAATGATTGCATCCTCATAGTTGTATCCATACCATGGCATGAATGCCACAAGCATATTTGTACCAAGGGCAAGTTCGCCATTTTTAATGGCGGGACCATCAGTGATCAAGTCACCTTTTTTAATTTTCTGACCAACTTCAACTTCAGGATGCTGATTGATACATGTTTCCTGATTTGTGCGCTGGAATTTCTTCAGCTTAAAAACTTTTTTATCTTCAAGGGCAGAAATAGAATCTTTTTCATCTTCTGTAAATATTCTTTTCAGCACGATTTCATCCGATGATACTTTTTCGACTTCACCGTCAAAGGGTGCTTTTATTGCAAGTTCCGAATCCTTAGCAACTAATTTTTCAATTCCCGTGGCGACAATTGGCGGTCTTGGTTTTATAAGCGGCACAGCTTGTCGCTGCATGTTTGAGCCCATTAATGCTCTATTGGCATCATCATGATCGAGAAAAGGTACAAGACCCGCAGAAACACTTACGATCTGCTGCCTGGAAGAGTCAATGTAATCAACTTCTTCTTTTGGAACGAGAACAAAATCACCGCCTGACAGACAGAATACACGTTCCTTAATAATGTTACCTTTTTTATCAACTTCAATACCTGCTTGAGCAATCTTCATATTCTCTTCCTGTGTAGGATCGAGATAATCGACCTGATGAGTGACTTTGCCATTTTCAACCTTGATGTAGGGAGTTTCTAAAAAACCAAACCGATTCACTCGTGCATAAATAGCTGGCGAAGTTAATAGACCAATATTTGGTCCTTCTGGAGTTTCGATTGGACAAATTCTTCCATAATGTGAGTAGTGAACATCCCGTACTTCAAAGCCTGCGCGTTCTCTTGTTAATCCACCAGGTCCCAATGCACTCAAACGTCTCATATGAGTAATAGCGGCAAGGGGATTTGTTTGTTCCATGAACTGTGAAAGCTCCCCGGTAAGAAAGAAGGAATTCACTACTGCCATTAACGCATTAGTATTCACTAAACCGAGTACTGATGCATCTTCGCTGGAACTGAGGGTCATTCTTTCGCGTGCTATTCTTGCAACACGGGAAAGACCGATTGAGAACTGATTTGCGACAAGTTCACCAACGCCACTGACACGCCTATTACTGAGATGATCAATATCATCTGTCGTACTGATGCCTTTGTATAAACGCACCATTTCATTAATAATTGCAATGAAATCATCCTTCGTGAGTATCTGTGTCTCAATTGGAATTTCAAGATGCAGACGCCTATTCAGTTTGTACCTTCCAACCTCGCCAAGACTGTATCTCTTGGGATTGAAAAATATTCTATTGATCAGTTCTCGTGCAGTATCAATCGGAGGTTCTTCTCCGGGACGAATTATATTATAAATGAATTTTAGTGCTTCTTCTTCTGAAGCTGTTGGGTCTTTTGCAAGAGTACTTTCCACGATTCTTCTCTCATCGGACTGACTTTCGTGGATGACCAAGACTTTCTTAAATTTCGCCTTCAATATCTTGTCAACAAGACCTTCAGTAAGAAGTGCTCCGCCTTCTGCAATGACCTCACCACTCTTTTTGTCGATAATATCTTCAACAAGCACTCTTTCAAGAAATTCATCTTTAGTTAGATCGACTTCCTGAGGAGTATAAAATGTTTTTCTTATTGAATTATTATCGGAAAGTCCCTGACATCTTAGAATCGTTGTTACGGGTACTTTGTGGCGTTTATCAATAAGAACATAGATTACATCTTGAGTATCTGTAAGGAATTGGAACCATGAGCCCTGGACAGGAATGACCTTTGCATTATAGAGAACCTTCCCGCTCCCATGAGTTTCACTAGTAAAAGTGACACCTGGTGAACGGTGGAGCTGACTGATTATCACGCGCTCCTCACCATTAATTATGAAGGTTCCCCTATCGGTGATCATCGGGATCTCACCGAGGAAGAGGTCTTTTTCTTTTACGCTTTTAATTCTCTGCTGCTCACCTTCCACAGTCTTTTCAAAGGTTGTTAAACGGAATTTAACCTTCAATGGAGAACTATAGGTCAGGTTTCGTTCGATACATTCATCGGGAGTATATTTCTCCTTGAGAATATTATATTGAATGAACTCCAGCAAGAATTGACCTTGCGTATCCTCTACAGGGAAGTGATTATTAAATACTTCCTGCAAGCCGACATCTTCTCTCTTTTCAGGAAGAACGTCCTTTTGTAGAAACTTTGCATAAGAACCCTTCTGCATAGTAAGCAGATTTGGAATCTCCACTTCGGGCAGTTCAAAACCATGAAGATGTTCAGCCATTTTGGAAAAACTATTTCTTTCCTTCATGTGCTCCTTATTTAGCAAAAGACATCTTCTTTCGTACGAATGAAGAGTCTAATTGTTTTCGAATGAAATGTGTTATTGAACACGTCATTATTTACTTAATCTCTACAGAGCCACCTTCAGCTTCGATCTTTTCTTTAATTGACTGCGCTTCATCTTTTGAAACACCTTCTGCTACTGGTTTTGGTGCTTCATCAACTAAGGCTTTGGATTCTTTCAATCCTAATTTTGTAATCTGACGAACAACTTTAATAACCTGGATCTTTTTTGCTCCAGCATTCGTTAAGATGACGTCAAACTCTGTTTGCTCTTCTTCTTCTTTTGCGGCTTCGCCCGCAGCAGGACCTGCAACCGCAGCGACTGGTGCAGCAGCTGACACACCAAATTCTTCTTCTAAAGCTTTTACTAATTCTGCTAATTCCATTACATTGAGTTCTTTCACGAGCTCAATTATCTTATCTTTTTTGCTGCCTTCTGCCATTATATCCTCCTATAATTAAGCATATTATCATTTATTTTATTATAATTATTCAAAATGCAGTTAATAACGTTTATGATTACTGTTTGTTCTTGATCTCATTAAGAACAAGAACTAATTTTTGTAAAATACTGTTAAGGGTGTAAACTAATCCAAAGATAGGTGAATTGAGACCTCCGACGACTTTCGCAAGTAATTCCTGCTTGGATGGCAGGTTCACTATTTTTTCT
>JAGHCS010000124.1 GCA_021160355.1 Candidatus Cloacimonadota bacterium | reverse complement strand
GTCTTTGAAGTGTGCTAACAAAATATTTGTAAATTTTGACCCGGAATTAACTGCAAAACATAAAAGGATTGCCACTCTTAGCATACCCGATCCGCGGCGGAAATGTATAATCGAAGAGTCTATCTTTATAAACAGCACCTCTTATTCCGACGGTATATAAACTTTGCTATAATGCCAGACTTGCTTCGTGGCGAAGCATGAAGTGAGGATGAAATATTATTGTTCATGATGGGGTAAAACGCCTCTACTCTATAGTTTTTGAAGTGAGTAGGTTTATCCTGAATCGAAATTACACACCTCCCGGCTAAAGCCGGACTCCTCTCAAGAGGAGATTTTTCTAGATTATAAGCAGAAGGTGGGTCGCTCTACTCTTCACGCTCTTCTCTGCGTAGCGTCAGCGCAGCTTCACCATCTTCCTCACAATCGCATGCCCGTTATACTCTAATTTATACAAATACGTTCCGGGTGCAACCTGCCTTCCCTGCTCGTCCGTGCCATCCCATTCGATTTCAGTTTTTACCCAAAAATTTTCTTCTTTCCCTTTATATCTTTTCACAAGCTGACCTTTGGTGTTGTAAATAGAAAGCGTATATTCCTTTATCCTCTCATAATCTGCCGAGATAAAAGATATTGTGGTTGATTCCCTAAAGGGATTTGGACTATTTTGAAATAAATACAAATTATGAATAAATGATGTATCCGGTTCATCTACACCAACTCCTTGATACTCGTATGCGCCAATGTCTATTCTGCCATTATAAATTCTTTGATTACCAGCTAAATCCATTGCGGGGAGATGCAGCCCGGTTGTGTCTAGTGTGCCTGCATCGATGCAGGGAGAATATTCCGTTAACTCATAGCTGAACGGATCGACACCAACAAAAAGTGGATCTTCGTCTATATTGCCGACTCCCCAGATAATGGTGCCACTATTGTTAGTGTTGATCGCATCGATACCTCCATCAATATTACAGTAGGATAGCGATACGGTTTTTTCTGGATATCCTTCCCAAAATATTATCTCCTCTTGAGAAGGATTTCTTATAATTGTATTTATTAATGAAACATGAGAATGATCTCCCTGTTTGATGGTTCCGTTAGGATTCTCTGAATTATCACAAACCGTACAATTAATGAATGTTGGGTCACAATAACTACCAGCACCTCCCGACACGGTAATCCCACTACAATCATCAGAAACATTATTCGTTATTTGTGTATTAATAAAAATAGAATTTGACTCGACATTATTGCTGATCGCACCACCATATCCCCAATCAGGAGTAATGGTATAATTACTATCTATAATACAATTTATGAAAACAGGATTGGAATTTTGTGTAATTTTTATACCTCCACCAAATTCAGCACAATTATTTTTTATGAGGCAGTTCTCAAAAATAACCGTTGAATTATTCATAAATATTGCTCCACCTCGTTCATCAGCTTTATTGTTTATAAAATTAACATTTTTAATTAATATGTTCGAACTATAATCAATAAGCATCCCTCCACCACTGTAATCATAAGATAAACCATTTTGTATAGTTAAGTTTTCTACTGTATAAAGAGAATCATATCTTGAATAAAAAATATAATACTGTCCCTCACCATCAAGTATAGTTAAATCCTTATTCTCACCGTGTATTGGAACATAAGCCCTACAATTTAATGGGAATTTCTCATTTGTAGCGATAGAAGAAAAAGTACCCGAAGATAAAAATATTGTATTATTTCGACTTGGATTAGATTTTATCTTTGTTAATGCATAACTTATTGTTTGTAGGGAATTATCTGCAGTTAATCCAGTATTGTTATTATTACCCGAAGGGCTAACATAAATATTGTTATCAATTTGTTCAATTTTATTATTTTGAATAGTAAAATTAAAATTATCAAGTGGATATGCAAAATAATCGTCTGGATTCTTTACAGTAAATGTATCAACAACAACATTAATAACATTACTGTTTATTGCTTTAAGATCACATCCTTCACCCGCATAATTGAGAAATATATTGCATTTATTCGTTAAATTAAAGTCCATCTCAGAATTGTATAGACCAATACCTCCTCCCCAGTGAGTACTGTGGTTGTTAAAAATACTCGTATTACCAATACTCATATAAGAGTAATAGAGACATATTCCTGCACCCCCTTGGCTTATATTATTCATAATCATACAATTATTTATAGACGCTTGAGAATTTATAAGTAAAATTCCCCCTCCCATTATCAAGAAATCATTATATGTTCCACTTCCATTTTTAACAGTAAATCCACAAAGAACAGCAGTGGTATCTTCTCCACTCTCAAAGGTTACCACACTCCCATTTTGGTCGCCATCAATTATTGTTTTATGAATAAATGAGTCTGTTTGTGTCGTGATGTATAAACTTGCAACAGTTATATTTCTCCCATTATAGTTTATATTCTCTAAATATATTCCAGGATATACTAAGACCGTATCTCCATTTACTGAGGTGTCTATTCCTTCTTGGATGGATGTATAATCTCCGCTACCGTGTATGTCGACTATAACCGTATCTGCTTGTATAGTGCACATGGCACACAATAAAATCAAAACCAAAAATATACTTATACATTTCTTATTCATTTAACCTTCTTCAATGTATTAACCATATTCATTGCGGGTAGATGCATCTCACCTACCCGCATTATTACATTTTAATTATAGGAATTAGACTGGATAGCCATCATTGTGCCAATAACATTTTTTTCATTTCAGAATATTCACCAGATGTAACGTTATAGAAATAAATACCACTTGAAACCGGTTTATTACTTTTATCGGTGCAATCCCATACTGCATTAAATCCTTTATTTGAAACACTCGCCTCTAACTCTTTCACTATTTGTCCTTTGATATTATAAATCGTGACCTGTGCTTCCTTATTATCTTCCGGAAGTGTAAATGAGATTGTTGTTGTTCCTTTTACTGGATTGGGATAATTTTGATGAACTGAAAACTCTGTTGGGATTTCTATATCTTCACCGATTCCTAATTTTATAAGTGCAGAATTCATGTTATCAAGAACAACAATATCCTCAATGAAATCTTTTTCCTTCTCATCATAGACAAAAATCGACATGTTTTTCATGATACTTTTATCATCATAACATGCAGTTCTGAATGTCAACTCGACATCTTCTTTTATGAGCGTATTCTCAACGTATGCAGGTATGAAGACGGGAAATTCTTCGATAACACTCGCTCCGATACATTCTTCACAAAGAAAGACTCCAATCTCATCGACACCATCAAGTGCGTCTGTGTCATCGACAAATATTGGCATATAATCAGCTTCCTCTTCGTACGTGAAGATTATTGTTTCGGGTTTTACGTATGGATTAGAGCCCTTACCAAATGTAGTCCATGTAAAACTACAATCTTCAGAAACACCGACAACATATAATTTGCCATAATCAACAGTACAGAATGACGAAGGAACAGAATAACCCTTTACATAAGACCAATCATCAGCTTTTATAAAAGTGATCTCATCCATGATTTGAGAGAAAGCCGTTTGCCATGCGGTGCTTCCAGGTACAAAACAACCAATCCAGTTTCCTATACCTAACATAGGGCTCCATGGTCCTTTACTCACATCTTCATCAAGATACATAACAGTTGAAGGATCTTCAAGCCAACCTGCAACTTCAAGTTCAACATCATCATCCATATCGATCTTGTAGCCATCAACACTACGGAAATCTCCAATCTCATTCTGCCATTGTCCTTGATTGTCTTTATATATCTCATCTTGCTGATGCAATACTTCATCCAAATCATCGAGTATTGGTTCCAGAACATAGTCTATAGGATCGACATAATCTGGATCAAGCACAGGGAAAGAGACCCAATTCCAACTTGAGGAGGATAGAGCAGATGTTCTATAAGTATATCCAACGGGTGGATAGCTTGCAGAGGTTACTTCGACAAAGGCTTCATCCGACTGTAAAACATCATTTCCAATTGCATAATAGCTCTGGTCAGGATAATAAAATCCCACATCACCCTGTCCCCAAATTTGTGTAGTTCCATTTGGATAATCTCCGTCATCAAGTTCAATGTTAATAGTTAATGGAGGTACTACTATTCCTGTCCCATTGTAGTTGTAGTTATATAATGTCTGGGTATCTCTCAATACTGCGATATCATCTCCCATTACAGTCTCATCTACTTTTTCAAGATATTTCTCGTAAGAATTAATAAATATATAACAATCATTAATCTTAGAAACATCAGAATATATTTCGATTTCAACCCATCTACTATCAGCACGCAAATAACTCGTAAATATCATAAATGTAAATAACAGGAATATAAATTTCTTTAAGATAATCTTAGATATTTGATTTCGCTTCTTCATTTTTCTCCTTATTTTCTGTTAACAAATTCTCTTTTAAGAGTTCCATTATAATTTGTCCCTCAATTTGAACTTCAACTCATATTTCACCAATTCAATCTTCATAATCCAAATACCTCAATATCCCGGGATGAGGATAGTGAGGTTTATTTAAGTAAATTTGTTTTTCCATATAATTTGTTGGGTATTGGATCGAGTAGTACTGTATTCATAATTCTTGTATCCGCTTGCATAAACGCCTGCATGTATGCGAGTTACGGTATAGGGGGAGTAAGTTAAAAGGGCAACTTAATACGATCCGGAATTCAATTTTAATCTTCATAATAATACCTTTTTTAAGAAAGGGAGTTTAGAATAAATTTTGTCAAATTTAATTTTCATATTCTTTATTATATCACTTTCAGAATTTTATCTCTACATATATAATGAAACCACCTAAACAGTGAAGCAATAAAACGAAAAAATTTTTGCTTGCGTAAAAGTTGAAATATTTTGACACAATAATCATTCAATTAGAAAATTCATATGCAAAAATAAATTTCGGGATGTATGTATGATAAACACCTTAATTCCACTCGTTATCGGCTTGATCATAGGCATCTTGGTCACCTTTTTTCTTATGCAGAAAAGAGTCTCTTCTATCGAAAAAAAGAACCTGCAGGCAGATGAGCTGCAAAATGAGAAAGTAATAGCTGAAACTAAATTACTTCAAAATGTTCAATATATTGAAGAGATCAAACTCGAAAAAGTAAAACTTGAAGACACAATATCTTCAATAAGGGAACAGCTTGAAAAACAAAAAGAGGAAAGTGCACGTCTTGAAACCAAAGTTCGAGAAACAGAAAAAAATATAGAGGAACAAAAAGAGCTTCTCAAGCAGGCAACGGAAAATCTTCGTGATACATTTAATGCGCTTTCGTCCGATGCGCTAAAAAGCAACAATGAAACTTTCTTGAAGCTGGCTAAGCAAAACCTGGAAACAATGCTTGAAAAGACAAAAAGCGAATTCGGCAAACAGGCAATCGAAGAAACGCTCGAGCCATTGAAGAGTTCACTGGAACGGTATAATCGAGAAATAAAAACTATTGAGAATCTTAGAAAAGAAGATCTCGGCAG
>JAGHCS010000200.1 GCA_021160355.1 Candidatus Cloacimonadota bacterium | reverse complement strand
GCACATAACAATGTATATAAGGCATTGGGCAATAAGTGGTTAAATTGAAAGATTATGAATATAAATAAACGGCATAGTAAATTGAAAAGTTGGTGCAATAAAACGCCCAACACCTCATATACTCACCGTAACTCAACAACAAAAAAGGACGATCCTTTCGAATCGCCCTTTAATATTTAAATTATTATACTATTTTAGAAATCTGCCTGGATCTTCATACCACCATAAATTTTCTTGCCTTCCTGTGAACCGGTCATGTCTTTCATATTATCGATCATACCAACTTCCGGAACGAGGAATACATTTTTGCAGATATTCACTTTCTTTTGTATAAATGCACTCATTGCAGTATCTTTATCAGACCATAATGAATTACAAGTTTCTATATAGCTTGCTCCTGCGGTGAAAAGTTTGCATTTGAGGACAAGTAATCCGCTAAAGGTTTTTGTGTTCTCAAAGGTTTTATCAGTTGAATTGTACACTACTGAAGATGGTGTGATCGTGCAGATACCGTAGTTCCCGACATTTACACCATAACTATATTGCGCAAGGATATTCAGCATCCCAAGATCATATTTTCCTGTCAGGGTAACTGCATAGGAAAGGAGCATATCGTCGAGTCCGTCAGTGTTGAAATTCTTATTATATTTGTTCACATTCACGCCTGCTGATGTGGCAAAATAGAATTTGTTCCCGGAATATTCATAGCCCAGATTGATCTTTGGAAGCATGGACTGCAATCCGCCGAGTGCGGTCACATCAACCTGCTTGGGAACGATGAACATTGCACAGAACCTGTTTTTATAGGTTAATTTTACCATTGGCTGACGACCATCATAGAATAATCCATAATTAATGAAATTAAGATCATCGCCATAAACCTGGTCGCCATAGGGCTTGAAAGCAGAATAGTCCTGCCCGATAATGATCGATTTATCACCTTTGGTTATCTTACCATAAAGAAGGCGCAGACCGACTTTGGATGGTGTGATCGCAAGCTCGATCCTGCCGCTGATACCGTTCATGGCAATTTTTGCTCCGAACCGGCTGTTGGTTTGCATGGCATAATTGAGTGCAAGATTGCTCTCGTTCACACCAGAGTTGTAATTATTCCAGTTTTTATCTGTATAATCATACCAGAAACCAAGACGTGCTGAGCCATAGAACGTTGCACCTGCGCTAAGAAACGCAACTGCACCCAGCATAATGACTACACAACATAGTACTGCTTTTTTCATCGTACCTCCGATTTATTGTTTAATGCAATAATAGCATCTTTTTTATATACGTTGTATTCTCGATATTCACTTTGAATAAATACAAGCCCGACGTGCACATCAAGCCGTTTTCATTGCGTCCGTCCCATTTGGCTTGATACACGAACGCTTCCCCCTTTTGCTCAATAAATTCCGAATTAATACTTTTTATGAACTGCCCTGAAATATTGTAAATATTTACAGAATATTTTTTTTGATTTGTTGATTCGAAATAAAATTCGCAGTTCTTATTCTTGTCCGGATTATATGGATTTGGTTTGATAGCGTTCACTTTCTGAGCGAGTCCTTCGTTTCCTTGAACCGGGAAATATGGTACTACTACATGCCATCCCACAGATACTTTATATTCCTGATCTGATGCGACAACAACAATTGAAAAAATTCCCTGCTCATCAAAGTGATACGCAAAAATGCTGTCATTGGCATTTTGAACAGTATCATTGACTGTCCATACGTAATCAAGATCAGCATTATCCACATCAAACACATCGATCTCAAAATATATAGTGGAATCTCCGGAAAGAAATATATCAAGTTCTTCGGGAACATAAGAAATGATCTGAGGTGGGTCGTTGACAGGTTCGACGATTACATCAAATGTATCTGTTACTGTTGGGCGGTTTCTCAGGAATGTATATCCGTCATCTGCCGTGACGAAAACAGACGAAATCCCAAACCAGTCCGGTTGAGGAAGGATGCTCATTTCAGAATTTGAAGGAATTGAGATATCGAGCTGGGTGGAGTTCCATTCAACATGATAACCCAGCACATCTCCGTCCGGATCATGAAAATAGAGATCGAGCCAAATATCTATTGGAATGAGGGTATCTTCCAGAATAGTGAAATCCCCTATCTGTGGAAGAATATAAGGAGGATCATTTTGAGGATATATATGCACGATACTTATATCACTGCCGAGAGCTAAACTGGGATCTGAAATGATAAAGGTGACTGATTCTAAGCCGTTCCAATTTTCTATAGCATTTGTAAAAGATACATTCCAGTCATCTTTGGTGATAGCAATGAAATTCGGCTGGAGCCAGGACAGAGTAAGATCCCGCAGTTCGTTATCAACATCGCTTACAAAAACATCAAACGCAACCGTAAGCGTGTCATCCTCAAATAAAGAAAATGTGTCTGGCAGCAAAATTTGTGGGGGATCATTCACGGGTAAAATATGTATATAAAAAGTATCCTGAGCAGCTTCCCTTAAGATATTCTCGATTCCATCATCTGCTGTTATGATAATTTCCGCATCACCAAACCAGTTAGTGACTGAAGAAATGTGAATGAGATTATTATCCAATGAAACAGATATCTGGGTTGAGTCGTATGCAATAAAATATGTCAGGCTATCATTATCGGGATCTGCAAAGTGATTATTGAGATACACCTGAATAGTATCTGCGAAATCTTCATCTTTTATGAAATCAGGAATAGAATCCTGAACATAGGGTAAGTCATTTTGGGAGAGAACCAGCACCTGCACTACATCATTGCTGCTCGCCATCTCGTCATCAGTGATAGTAAAAGCTACAGAATCGCTACCGTGCCAATCAGGTTGTTTTGTAGCAAGATGAACATCCCAATCGATCTGTAATACATCAATATTTTGAGGATCGATCCATGTAAGTACAAGGTTTTCAAGTGAATCATCAACATCCGAAATGAAGATGCTCGCATCAAAAATATAGGAATCATCCTCCAAAAATATTATTGAATCTGGTAAAGCAATCGAAGGTGGATCATTAACAGGCAGCACATGAACCATAAACGAATCCTGCGTGCTCTCTTTAATAAAATTCCCTATCACATATTTTCTCAAATATTCATTTCCATCATGAGCTGTGACAAATATTTCTGCATCACCAAACCTGTTTGGAAGTGAAGAAATATTAAGGAGATCGCTATCCAGCGAAACCGAAATTTGATTTGAGTCGTATACAACAAAATATATCAAACTATCATTATCAGGATCAGCAAAGTAGTTACTAAGAAATACCTGAATAGTATCTGCAAAGTCTTCATTTCTCGTAAGATCGGGAATCGTATCCTGCACATAAGGTGGATCATTCTGCGCAAGAACCTGCACTTGCATGACATCACTATTGCTTTCTAGCTCATCATCGGTGATAGTGAATTTTATGGAATCAGTGCCGTACCAATCGGGTAATTTTGTAGATATATACACATCCCAACCGATCTGTAATACATCAATATTTTGAGGATCGATCCATGTAAGTACAAGGTTTTCAAGCGAATCATCAATATCAAAAATGTAAGCACTTATGTCGAGAACGTAAGTATCATCTTCAAAAAATACTATTGAATCAGGTACAGAAATTACAGGTGGATCATTGATTGATTGAATAGAAAATTCGCAGCTCTCTTGTGAAATGTTTTGCCCGTCCGTGACTTGAAAAACAGCTTGAATCTGGCCAAACCAATCTGCAGGTGCATGTATATGAAATGAGCTCGTATGAGTTTCAATACTTAGAGGAGCATATTCCTCAAAGGAATACGTCAGTTCGTTATGCGAATTATCGGGATCGAAAACAAGTGAATCAAAATAGGAAAATGCAATTGTGAGTGAATCATCCTCACTGAAAACTTGTATTGGGATCGTATCTATCTGCGGAGGATCGTTGTAATCCTGTATAAAAACGATGAACTGATCCGATGCGCTTGCACTGTCCGCATCCTGAGCAGTCGCTGTGATAAAGAGCGTGTCCTGCTGATTGTCTTGTGCGGTAAAATAGACTATTCCTATTTGGAGTGAATCTTCATTGTGAGTCAGATATGGTGAATCATAATCAAGAGAGAAGAGAAGGGTATCTCCATTCGGGTCCCAGAAAACCGTATTCAAATCAGCAATGAATTTCGTTGTTCCGGCTGTTATGACGTGGTTTGGAATGGGTTGAGCAACCTCCGGATCACCTGTGGAACTCATAATTTGATAGGCACTTTCGTTGCTCGAACCATACATGTTTTCAACCACAAGATTTCCTGATGACACACCTTCAGGAACAACTAAAGTGATTCCAGCTTCATTCCAGGAAAGTATCTCATCAGCAGCAAGTGCATTAAAATATACAGTACCTGTCTGTTCAAATCCCAAGCCATAGATCGTGAGTTCATCATCAGCAGAAAACAGAATTGTACTCAAAGAATCTATCCTGATCGGATGAATAGACCAGTCCACTTCGATATAAAAATTGGAAGCTTCATCAAATTGCATTGTAAGAATTCCATCATAGAAATCATATGAAGCAGCGCCGGATACGGAACTTGGCTCATTGCCTGTATACAACTCCACCCATCCCTGCTCGCTCATATATCCATCTGCAAATACGTCATCGATATGGAGTGCGAGATCGCAGCGGTTTTCGGTATTAATAAAATATGTTGTGCCATCATAATGAAGATAATCTCCATTTTTCAGAACAACATTTGTAGGCTGGAAAGCTCCATTCTCCTTTGAAATTGCCAAATAATTCGCATTAAAAACGAGCGGTACAGAATCAAACAGAGTGGAAATCCCATAAGTGAATTCCTTTGCAAGAGTGAGTATCTTTGTGCTGTCCATCGTAACCAAGCCACCAATTGTGGTTCCATAATCCAGGGATTCGTATGTGATATTTTTTGTGCTTTCATGAGGAATGAGTATTGTAGAAAAAATCGTGTTTGAACCGGTAGTAGATGCTTTTGTTACTGTGTGGGTTGCGGGCACATTATATGTTCCGTCATCATGAAAATCATCATAAGATGAAAAATTTATTGCATTTATTGAATTGATATAGCAATCGAGTGAAATATTATTTTGAGTATATTGCGAGCCGATAGTGCTGCGGTTGTCAGCGTCATCTGTCAAAAAAGTGAATTGACCTCCAGTCGATCCGCCACCATTGCCATGAAGAAGCCACTCGTAGGTTTTTGTGCTGGAAGAAGTTATAAAATCGGTAAGGATGAAAATCTCATTGTCAAAAAAGGTTGCACATCTCGTGAAATCCACATTCTGGTAACTCGTCTGTACTTCGGCATAATCGAGATAACGGGTATCATAAAAATTCTGAATGTGCGCATCAGTGCCGTTAGCAGTATATGTTCCTGCAGATGATGGACCACTTCCGTTCACGAGTATCAGGTTGTGATTATCAGCATTCATAACCTTATTATGCTGTCCCCAGCTAATATAACCGGAATCCAGAGCCAGATATTCACCAAGTGCATATATGATGAAACTCATATTATCAGGATGCTCGTGAGATCGACCTCCTGTTCGTGCAACTCCATATTCCCCGACCAGGCACATATATGTCGCATCTCTTTCCCAATCATTTCTAAAAACCGCTTGCCCTGCTCTTGGAATAAATACGCTTGTGTAATTCGGCTCAGTTGTGCCTGCATACACATCATCATACAGACAGATCATTTCCACATCTATGTTTGACGAAGATGCCCATGTATTGTAGGGTTGATCGCTGTGAATATAATCCCATGCCAGCACATCGTTTTCATAATATGGTGCAAATGCAGCGCTGTAATAATATGAGTTCAGAAAACAGTCATCGATCGGTGGTCTTGATCCATCCGGCATTCGTATTTTTATTCCCCACTCCGTGTTCTGCTGAAAGTTATATTGCTGTAATGGAGGTGAATATGTTGTGCTGCCAAATGTTTGAGGAATGCCGTCTGTAAAGTTCTCATAGGAAAATGCAAATGGTATGAAGTTCACTGCGCTAAAACCAAGATAATGATGCCCTTCTGCCCATCCTCCATCCTGATCAATAAGATAATTTCCAATCTGCCTGTAGAGTTTTGTTACAGCATATTCTATCCAGGTCGAGGGTTTCTGGTGATTGCTTCCACTTGTTTCGGTATTAAGCACAATCGCAGCCATGCCAACGGCTGAAGCAAGCTTCACGCCATAATTCGTTTCTTCCCCATGTCCCAGCACCCATGCATAATGCAAAAGTCCAAGATCATCATCAATCACAGATTCATACAACGCTCCGGTTACCCACTGAATTCTATCCCGAACCTGCTGTTCTTCTCCATCGAAATCATAATTATTTCCTTTGAGAAAATCATACGCAATGCAAATCATCGAGATAATTTCGGAGTCCCAGATAATATTACCATATTCTTCTGAAATGCTGTTTGATTCCTCCCGGTTAGCCACAAGGAGATATTCCTTTGCTTTATCTCCGTAGAATGAATCTCCTTCTATAAAAAACCTGAATGCCGCACAACGGGCAATGCGTGCCTTCTGCTTCTCCCATGTATATGATGAATAGTTCAGATCTGACGCAGCACAAATACTTGCATACCATGTGCTGTAAGGTGCGCGAAGCACTCTATCTCGAACCTCTTGCACAAGAACCTGGCTGGAATCTACGAGTGTGCGTGGCCAGTAATTTTTTTCTGGCATCCAGCTTCCCTGTGCTAATAGAATATGACCTGTCAACAAGAATAAGAGACTTGCGAGCAAGAGTTTTTTCATTTATTTTTTTGTTTTTTCTTCTTCTTATGAGAAGCGACTCTATCTTTAACTTGATCTATAAGCCGTGTATGAAATTCCTTTTTTATATCTTCAACCTTTCCATAAGAAATGATATTATCACTAAGGAGCATTCTTGTGTCGTCAGTGAGATTTGTAATGATATTATTCCCTCGCTCGATCGCAAGGATCTTCATATCCGGATATTCTTTTACAACATCAGACAAATTCATATGATAAAGATTACTGTGCTCAGTCACTTCAATATTTATTATGCCGAATCCACCACTGGTTATAACAAGGTCCTGGATATAGGTTCGGTTGATGAATTGTTTCTTCAGGAAGAAGTTTTGAATGACACTGGTGAGTTTTTTAGATGCTTTTGTGTGTGAAAAAAGAGTAATAATTATCCAGCAGAAAAGAGTGATAATCACTATATTTATCATCACGGATAAAACCGGATATTTGTCCAGATGAATGATTGGTTGAAAAACTTTGTGAACAAGCTGTGAAGGTCTAAGTGAATTCACAAAGGTCGCAATAAGTGTCACAAGCCCTGCATGTCCCAGGATCATGAGTGTCGTGGCAATATTCCGTCGCTGCTGACTCTTGACAATGAGTTCAGATTCTTTTGTTGTGAAACCTGTACTTGTAAAACAGGAAAGTGCCTGAAATTTCGCAACTGTCCATTCCAATCCTGTGAGTTTAAAGGCAACCGCGCCTACGCGCACCGCAGCAAATGAAATAATTACGATGATCAAAAAAAGAATTAAATTCATAGTGTCCTACTTATAAATAGCGTTTTAATTTATAGGTGAGATCTTTGCTTAAGATGAGATGAAATTTATTGTATAGATCGGGATAAGTTTCTTTTAACCGTCTTAATTTGGCATGCTTCCACACAATAATACGTATGTCCGTTTCTGCGACCACATCAGCTGAGGGCTTCTCATCCATAAGATACTGCATCTCTGCGACAAAATATCCTCTTGTCAACTGGGCAACCACTTTGTCATTTTTCTTCACTACAGCGGTACCATCAATGATCTGAATCACCCCATCTGTCTGCACATTGTCATGGCATACAAATTGACCTTTGTGGAGTCTTTTCTCTTAGCCCATTTTCCAGAAAATCATAAACTCACGAGTTTTCATTTCAATAAAAATTTTCCTGTACAGGTCGAGGATCTCAACGTCGATGTGCACTTCTTTCTTTTCAAGAAGGATGCGTATGACCTGGACAAGATTGATCACTGCGAAAAGAGACATCCAGAAAACAATTACGTAATCTTGCAGAATGAGTCCACGTGCGATCATACACAATCCTGCAACTATCAGCACAAGACGTAACCACAATATCTCTTTGATTATAAAGCCGATGGCTGTACCGATATAGTAAATATTTTGTAATAGAACAGTTGTCGTTAATGGACACTGCATGCTTACCTCACGATGAGCATTTTTGAAGTAATGCTATAATTGTTATCATTTATTTTTACGAAATAAATTCCTGAAGGCATATCATCTGAGAATCGAAGTGAGTAGTCATTGATGCCGGCGTGTGCTTGAAGCTTCTCTTGTATAACTTCCCTTCCTTTGATGTCATAAACTGTGCATGAAGCATCATCGGCATATTTAGAATAATATGAAACGTTCACAATTTCAGACGCAGGATAAGGAAAAATTCCTTTAATGAAAAGTGTATTTGCCTGTTCGGGTATTGGGGAATCGGTGCTGACATAATCAAAGAGTTCATAGGTCGTAAAGGACGTAGGGACTACTTGATATGCCGGCACACTACCCGTTTTCGTTGACCATAATATCTTACCGGACCATGGAATATATTGAATCGCTTGCATATTAGTAGAGGTTCCTGCTGCTCCGGAAAGTAAATTCCAGCTTCTTGCGGGATCGATCTGTGCGTTTATAAGAAGAGAATCTGCTATATGATCATATCTGTAGCAATAAATTGGAGAATATAATTTGCGAAAGTGATTGGTTGCTGCTAAATTGTCACCGGTTATGATAGTATTATCTTCTTTTATACGGACAACGACACCGTTTATATTATTGCATTCTATGACCAGCGAGAAGCTATCTTTTTCTGTAGATGAGATCACAT
This sequence comes from Candidatus Cloacimonadota bacterium, assembly GCA_021160355.1. Taxonomy (GTDB): domain Bacteria; phylum Cloacimonadota; class Cloacimonadia; order JGIOTU-2; family JGIOTU-2; genus Celaenobacter. The sequence continues at coordinate 2,260 of JAGHCS010000200.1, read as the reverse complement.
TCATGATGGAACCAGTCCTCTGCACATCATCACTGACCGCTTTTACCACATCCATTGGATTGCACTGTCCTGAATTATTGTAATCCGCTGCTTCAATACCGTTCCTTATGGAAAGAAAAATCGGATTAAATGTATCTCCCGGATCGTAAGCATCAATATTTCCCACATTGTAAAAGGAGCCTACTCCAGCTTCGTTTATTGCGGAAAGGCATCCAAACAAGCCAGTGAAAGTAAATGAAATCCAATTCTGCTCATCAGATTCACTAGGGAATGAGACAAGGACGACCTGATTATCCAGAAGTGACGAGTGAGGAGTCCAATCAAGGAACCTGGTGATGATGCTCTCTCCACTGAGGTCCGGAGAGTTAACAGTACTCGTACCCCAGCTTGCGAGTGACGAGCAGAGATCATTTCCCTGAGAGAAATCCTTGTCGTCTGCATAGTCGATGAGTGAGTTGCACATCATTAGATCTGTCACATCAATATCCCGTCCCAGAACAGCACAGTAGAGTGATTGTCCCCCTGCAATCATTCCATCGAGTACGCCCATTCCTTCAGTAATGTATTTGTCATCGACAGCAAAACTTGTTTCAAAAAAACTTCGAGTTGCATTGTATACTGATACATTATTATTAAATAGATTCGCTAAAAAATAAGTATTGAAAATATCGGTTATACCATCGCACAACAAATAGCCCTGCGCATAACCACGTTCGTAATGAGTTCCCCATACACGAACGATCATTTTATTTTCTTTGTATTCTATATAACCCTGTGGTTGTTGAGCAGATACTAAAGTCGTTCCTATTATTATGAGCAGAGCACAAACCAGCAATAATTTTCTCATTGAATATCCTTCAGACGAGTATCTTCTGGAGCTGCTCTTTCCAATTTCATTCTCTGCTCTTCATACTCTTTCTGCATATTATTTGCCTTGAGGAGTTTTAGATAAAGGAACTGCACGTCGAGATCACCGACTTCACTTTCAGTATCTTCGATGTCTTTGCCTTTGTAGGAAAATCCTGTTTTCAATGTAGCAAGAGCATCGGTATATTTCTCCATTGCTTCCTGTACTTCTGCAAGCATAACATAGGCATCATAATGCTCTGCACGAGTTTCAATTGCTTTTTTTAGAGCACTCTCTGCCTTTTCCAGTTCATCAGACTTAAAATATGCTTCTCCTTTATGACGCCATGGGCATGACCAGTCCGGATATTCGGCATTCAAATCCTCATAGATTTCTATACATTCATTATATTTACCAATTTCAAGTAAAAGGTTCGCGTATTGAAACTTGATATTTGGAGCCAACGAATCGATCCGTGCTTCAAGCTGACCCAGCATTCTTTCCATTTCGATCATGTAGAGATAGGAAAGCATGAGTCGGGAGTTGTTATCCTCTGCATTATCTGAAAGTTGTGAAGAATAACTTTCAAATGCTTTCTGAAAGGTTTCGAATGAAGGATCTTTAAAATAGATTTGGAAAGGATTCGGTTCTTCGGGCGTTTCTGCAAAACATAGAATAAGAGAAAAGCAAAAAATAATAGTAATAGTGAATGATTTCTTCATTTATGACCTCTTGTTGAGAATTTATATAATATATGGAAATAAATAAATTAATTGAATTTACGTCAACGATTTTGAAAATATCACGATTTTTATGAGAAATACTTCAGAGGTCACAAAGGAATGAAAAAGAAAAAAATGTATAACTTTGTTTGAGTAAAAGTGTTTAGTCCGCAAGATTGGAATCTTGTGTTACTTTGCTATCATCCTTAACTAACTCGTTATCAAACCCCGGTTTGGTGACGAAATTCGATATTTGCGTTCCCAAAGAGGGCTTTGGGAATGAGGGGAATACTTTACTTTTGGAGAAAGATAAGGTTGTTTTTTAAGAAACAAGGAAATTTAGTGGAAATTCACATTGATTATTTTATAAATCAGGGATACCCCAAAATTTAGGCACACATTTTCTGAACGGTGCATTAATAAAGGATTTGCGGTAAAATTATGATGGAAAATTACTTTTAGAGAAACTGCTGTTTTTATCAACACTTGCTGTTGTCACCTTGAGCTTGCCTGCTGCGCCATAGCATTGCGAAGGCGAGTCGAAGGGTCTGTCGCACTTCGATCCGACTTCATTCCATTACGCCGAGATAAAGAACCTCAGTGTGACAATGCTTTCAGCTATTATATTCATATCCTATTTCTTTATAATCGGATTAGTAATATTCCGTAATAAAGTCATAAACCTCATGAT